>CAZWDD010000023.1:0-15304 GCA_964632345.1 uncultured Solibacteraceae bacterium
AGTGGATGAGCGCGGCCAGATCGGGAATGGTCCAATAGGCGGCCTCCTCCAGGCGGCGGACAGCCCGGGGAGGTGAGGCGGGAGGGGGAACGAACGGCTGGTTCGCCGGATTGGGCATCCCGGGCAGGAGCGGCTGGAATGCGAACGGCGGATCGGTGTCCAACGGAACGGGAAGCGAGCGGAGCGTGGCAAACTGGGCGCGGGCGCGCTCGACGCCGCGGAGCATCTGGGTGATTTGATCGTCGCGGAAATCGAGCCCTGCCAACGATAGCGCTGTCCGCAGCGACTCGACGGAGACCGCCGGAGTTGCCTGCCCCGGCAGGTCGAGTTCGCCCAACAAGGCGGCAGCAGCGGCGGGCAGCAGGTGGAACGTGGAACGACGGCGCATTTTCGTATGGTACTGATGAACGCCCGGCGCGAAACGCGATACAGTATCGGGGATGTCCACTGAAGCAAGGTTGCAGCCCGAAGCGGGCGTTATCAAAGACCCGTACGCTTACCACACCGAAGACGTAGCCGAACCGCCCACAACGTTTTTCGCGATCATGCGGCGCATCGGGCCGGGGATGATTCTGGCCGCGTCGATTGTGGGGTCGGGAGAGCTGATCGCGACAACAACGCTGGGCGCAGAGGTCGGCTATGTGGCGCTGTGGATCATCATCATCAGTTGCCTGTTGAAGCCGGCGATCCAATCGGAGATGGGACGGTTCACGATTGCGACGGGCAAGACGGGCCTAGCGTCGTTCAATATGATTCCGGGTCCGCGGCTGGGGGTCAGTTGGGTGGTCTGGATGTGGGCCGTAATGGTGCTGGTAACGATGTTCCAGATTGGGGCGATGTTTGCCGGGGTGGCGCAGGTACTGAACACGTTGATGCCGTCGGTGGCGGTTTCGGCCTGGGTGCTGGTGCTGCTGGCCGGAACGTTGTGGCTGCTGCTCGGGGGCGGATACGAACGAATCGAACATCTGGCGACGCTGAAGGTCGGGCTTTTCACGATGTTGACGCTGCTTTGCGCGATGATGTTGACGGCGAATCCGGAGTACTTCACGATGCAGAAGCTGGCCGAGGGATTCCGGTTCGAACTGCCGGGAGGAGGGTTGACGACAGCCGTTGCTGTTTTTGGCATCACCGGTGTGGGCGCGGCAGAGTTGTTCATGTACCCCTATTGGTGCGTGGAAAAGGGCTATGCCCGGTATACGGGCGTGTTCGAGAATACACCCGATTGGAAGCGGCGCGCGCATGGCTGGATCAAGGTAATGAACACCGACATCATCGCGTCGATGGTCATCTACACGATTGCGACGGTGGCGTTCTACCTGTTGGGCGCGGGCGTGCTGCACTCGCAGGGTCTGCTACCGAAGGGCAATGAGATGATCGCGGTGCTCTCGAGGATGTACACGGAAACGCTGGGACCGTGGGCGCTGTGGCTGTTCTACGCGGGCGCCATTGCCACGCTATATGGCACGATTTTTGCGGCGACGGCGGCCAACAGCCGGGTGTACGCCGATATGGTAACGCTGCTGGGCGTCTATGACCGGGGAGACTATGCCACCCGCGTAGCGTGGCGAAAGCGCTTCGTGGTGGGGCTGCTGCTGATTCCGGTAGGCTTGTATTTTTTGAAAGTGGACCCAAGTGCGATGGTGAAAATCGGCGGCGTGGCGCAGGCGCTGATGCTGCCGGTGATCGCGGTCGGCACGCTCTACCTGCGGCACAAACACATGCCCAAAGAGGTTATCCCCACGCCCCTGATCACATTCAGCCTTTGGGCAGCGTCAATCTTCACAATTTTTATGATGGGGTACTACACAATCCTTCTCATTAAGGGGTAATATGATCTTTAGGATTTCGAGCGAGTGCGTCCTGAAAGTACTAGTATCGAAATCCCCGCGACGTGCGTGCGCAAGTTTGGTCGAACGCTCCGTCTCGGGATCGTTTCGACCAGCCGGTGAGCATCCTCCTCCGAGTGCTCACCGGCTTTCTAGTTTAGGCGGAGGTCAGGCCTAGTCAGGCGGTAGAGCATCGATGGTGGCGGCCAATGCGCGATGCGGCGCAGCAGCGGCAACTCCAAGGCTCGCCGCAGGAGGGCGCACCAACGGGACTGGGACGAGAGGCCGGTACGCAGGCGGTCGTAGTATTCCGTTGGGGCACGGCCCTCGGCAAGGATTTGCCCTGCAAGCGCTCCCGTCCAGATGGCGATCGACATCCCGGTGCCGGTGAATGGGTCCACAAACTGCAACGCGTCGCCGGAGAGTAACGGACCCGGCACGGGAGCCACCAGACGCGACTCGAACCGAACGGGGCCGGTGGAAAGCCAGTCCATGGAGCGGCGAAGAGGACGAAGGCGTTCCCGGAGACCTGGGCTGGAATGAGTGAGGAAATCGTAGTCAAAACGAAAGCGGCGAAGGCGGCTCTCCAGCCCAAGCCCGCAGACGTTGGTGACGCCGTTTTCGACGGGATTTACGCCGACATAAACGCCATCGAAAAAGTGGAGTTCGACGGAATCATCGGGCGCGCCGTGGAAGTGAGCTTTGAAGCCGAAGAGGCGGTCTCCGCCGGTGGTGCGGGTCTGGCGGCCATGGGCAATGAGGTCCACTTCGGCCGGGGCACGTTCGGTGATCCACTTGGCGCCGGCATCCTCCGCCGCCCCGCGGAGCAGTGAATCCAATTGGAGACGGCTGAGGCCGAAGGCTGTCTCCGGGAGCCGGCCTTCCGCCGTCCGTCCGTCAAAGATGAGCCGCGTGCGCGTCATGCGCGCGGGCTTGAGAGAAAGGAACCGATCCCACAGCCCGAGAGAGGCAAGCACCGGTTCAATCTCGGGAGTGAGGAACTCGCCGCAGACCTTGTTGCGGGGCAGGCGAGAGGGATCCCACATCCGCACGTCCGCCCCGGCCCGGCTGGCCGCAAGTGCGGCGGCCGATCCGGCGAGACCTGCACCAGCGATACGGACGGTTGCCAACGATTCGCGTGCCTCAGTTTCCTGCCGGTGACGGGCCACGGTCGCGGCGGCTCATCAACTGGCGAAGACCGTCAACAGGGATGCGGCTATCGGGAAGATCGCGAAGGGACTGGCGAAACACACGCTCGGCCATTTTGCGATTGCCGGCGCGGAGGGCGGCCTGGCCCCAGGCTTCGGCAATCGGGCGGGGGTAGATCGGCGGCTCGTTGTAGCGGAGCGCGCGCTCGGCATTCGCAGCCATTTCCAATACCTTCCAGGCGCGCTTCCGGTTGCCCTGGGCGAGCAGGAGGAAGCCCTGCACCTCCTGAAGTGCGACGCCAAACTCCCGGGGAGGCGCGGTCTTCACCTGCTTCTCAAAATCGGCCTGGACAGCGCGCATCGCACTGAGTTCCCCGGTTGCGCTGGCCGTATCGCCCTTGGCGGCGAACGCCAGACCGCGAGCCCAGTGACGCCAGAACCTCTCGCGGGGCGTGGCCAGTTGCGGGAGCATGCTGCCGGTCAGGATCTCATCCCATTTCTCGGCCCAGACGAGCGAGCGAACCATGGCAAAGTAGCCCTGGCGAAACGCGGTACGGTAGGCGTCGGGGGTATTCCGTTCCTTCTCTGTTTCGGCGATGCCCAGAAGCTCTCTGGCGGATTCAAAAGCGGCATTGAACTGTCCGTCGGCAGCAAGCGCCACGGCGAGGAAATGCACGTTGTGGCCGTGATGCCCGTTGCCATACTCCTTGTCCTCGGCCATGTACTTGCGCTCGAGGGCCGCGGCGGCGACGAAGGCGTCCTGCGCTTCCTTGAATTTGCCGGTCTGGGCGTAGATGTGGCCGGGCATGTGAAGCGCGTGGGGGATGTTCGGAACAAGGGCAGCGTACTGGCGGCAGCTCTCCCAGGCATCGCTGGCAAACAGCGAGCCCTCCCATCCGTGAATGACGTAATGATGGACTCCGGGGTGCTGCGGAGCAACGCGAGTGAGACGGCGAAGAATGTCAACGGCCTCCATGGATCCGGGCCGGGGGTTCTTCCGCGGGGTCTCAAACCCATCCATCAAGTGAAGAGCGAGGTAGGTTTGTGCCTCGATCTCGCCGGGATGCGACGCGACGATGCGGCGGAGACCGGAGACGTAGGCGGCGTCCTGATCGGTGGTATCCGGATTGCGGCGGCCCCAGACGGCATCAATATAAAGACGCTCGAGCTCCGAAGCCTTGCCGGGCACGGCCGCCAGTTCGCGCGCCCGCCGGGCCGCGGCAAGTGCGCGTTTGCCATTGGCCGTGGAAGGCAGCGTCCCGGGCAGATGTTTATCACGGACGAGTTGGAAGTGAGGACGGAAGTCCCCGGCGGCAACCATGGCGACACCCCACCAGGGCATGGGAGCGGCGGGATCCAGTTGGGCGGCCTGCAGGAAGCTGCGTTCGGCTTCGCGCGCCCAAAAGGAGTGCATCTGCGCGACGCCCTGTTCAAAGAACTTCCGCGCCTCCGGATTCGAAGTGGTGATGGGGAAATCCACGCTGCCCTGACCCTCGAGGATCTTCGCGGGCAATGGAGGAGCGCCTTCACTGACGACGACACAGTGCGAGGCGGAATCGGTAGCGGACTGGGCGGAAAGGCCCAGCGAGCAGACGAGAATCAGAAGGGAAGAACGCATTTGACCTCCAGTCGAACCTTGCTCCATGGTACGGCATGGCGAAAGTCTCAAGATGCTAGAGTAGAGAGAACTTATGCAAAAAACGAGTGATATTGGCGAATTGCAGTCGATCGCCAAAAAGGTGCGCCGGCACATTGTCACTATGATCGGCGCGGCCAAGAGTGGCCACCCGGGCGGATCATTGTCCGCCGTTGAAACGCTAGTGACTCTGTATTTCGACGTCCTGCGGCACGATCCGGCCAATCCGGCGTGGCCCGAGCGGGACCGATTCATTCTTTCCAAGGGCCACGCGGCGCCGGTGCTGTACGGAATTTTTGCCGAAGCCGGCTATACGCCAGCCGATTCGTTACACACGCTTCGCCGTCTGGGATCGATCTATCAGGGCCATCCGGACCGGCGCTTCATTCCGGCGCTGGAAGCATCAACCGGTTCGCTCGGCGTGGGGTTGTCGTTGGGTCTTGGCATGGCGGAAGCCGCGAGGCTGGATAAGTCTCCGACGCGAGTTTACGTGCTGTTGGGCGATGGAGAAATTCAGGAAGGACAGGTGTGGGAAGGCGCGATGTACGGCGCGTTTCACAAAGTGGACAACCTGGTGGCGATCGTCGACTATAACAAGATTCAGCTGGACGGGTTCGTGAAGGACATCATGGAGCTGGAACCGCTGGCCGACAAGTGGCGGGGATTTGGATGGCACACGATTGAAGTGGATGGCCATGACATCGGCGCACTGCAGAAGGCGTTTGCCGAGGCAGCCGCGACAAAGGGCAAGCCGACCGTACTGATCGCCCACACCATTAAGGGCAAGGGCGTTTCGTTCATGGAAAACAATCCGAAGTTCCACGGCGTTGCGCCGACGGCGGAAGAGGTAGAGAAGGCATTGCAGGAGATCGGCGCATGAGCAAGTTCGAATTGAAACTGGGAGCCGCCACGCGGGAAGCGTTCGGCAAGGCGATTGTCGAGCTGGGGAAGGCGGATCCGAACGTCGTGGTCTGCGACGCCGATCTTTCGAAGTCCACCTTTACCCATCTATTCGCCAAAGAGTTTCCGGAGCGGTTCTTCTCCTGCGGCATTGCGGAAGCGAACATGGTCTCGCTCGGGGCCGGCCTGGCCGCCAGCGGCAAGACCGCGTTCGTGGCCAGCTTCGCCGCCTTCGTCCTGAATAAGGGCTTTGAGCAGTTGCGCGTCAATGTGGCGTATCCGCAGGTGCCTCTGAAGGTGGTGGGCACGCATGCCGGAATCTCGATCGGCGAGGACGGTCCGTCGCAGATGTCGGTGGAGGATCTGAGCCTGGCCAGTTCGCTGGCTGGATTCACGGTGATCAGCCCGGCGGATGAGATCGCGACGTTTGCGCTGGTGAAGGCGGCCGCCTACCACCCGGGTCCGGTCTACATTCGCGCCGGTCGAGTGAAGGTGCCGGTCATCTACGGACCGGAGCAGAAATTCGAGATCGGCAAGGCGATCACTCTGATCGAAGGGAAGGACTTGACGTTCATTTCGACGGGACTGATGGTGGCCGAGTGTATTCGCGCAGCGGAGATTCTGGCAGCCGAAGGAATCCATGCCGGAGTGATCGACATCCATACGATCAAGCCGATTGACAGAGAAGCGATTGCAACCGCGGCGCGGAATACGGGATGCATCGTCGTCGCCGAGGAGCATTTCACCGATTCCGGGCTCGGCGTCAAGGTCGCCCAGGTCGTCTGCGAAACCAACCCGTGCGTGATGGAGTTCCATGGGATGGGGGACACCTACGCCGAGAGCGGTACTCCGGAAGAGGTGCTGACGAAGTACCGGATGACGGGCAAGGACGTAGCGGAAACAGCGCGGAAAGCGCTGGGCCGCAAGCAATAGGTCGAGCGATGAAACGCCCGGCGGGAGTCGCCCGGCTGGCCGCTCTTTTGCGTGAACAGGAAAGCCGCGCCACTTCGGTGGCGCGGCTTCTACATGATGAGACCGCGCCGGCACTGGTTGCCATCGGGTTTTCGCTTCGGGCGCTGAAAGGCGATCCGGTCCTGACGGAGGAGGTGCGAACCCAACTGGAACGGGCGATGGAGACCGTTCGAACGGCCAGCCGGCAGCTTCATACCAACGTCGTCGAACGGAGCGGGCTGCCTCTGGCGTTGGAGATGCTGGCCGAGCAGGTGCGGCGAAGGGGACCGGCGGCAATCGATGTGCAGTTGGAGACGAGCGGTAGATGCCCGGAACAGATGGGGTTCCCAATCTATAAAATTGTGGAATTGGCGGCTGAAAATATTATTAAACATTCTAAAGCCAGCACCGCTCGAATCGCGGTTCAGGTCGCTGCAGGTGAAACCCGCGTGGAGGTGTCGGACAACGGCTGTGGCTTTATTGTGGAAAAAGTGAGGCGGGGCCTACCGGGCACAGGACTGATACTCATGGAGCTCTACGCAAAAGAGATCGGGTTCGATTTGGACATTGATTCTTATCCCAATCGGGGTACAATCGTAAGGACCCAAACAAAATAGTGCACAATTGTTCTGACAGCTGAACAGGGCACAGGGACGTTGCATGCCATTTCGAGTCTTACTCGTCGACGACCACAAGATCCTACGTGATGGGATCAAAGCAATTCTCCGCGACGAGGCCGATTTTGAGGTTGTAGCCGAGTCGGACAACGGGTCCGACGCGGTTCAATTGGCCAGAAAGCTGGAGCCTGACGTGATCGTAATGGACATCGGGCTGCAGGGATTGAACGGGGTGGAGGCCACGACGGAGATTCTTCGCCACGCGCCTGACACGCGGGTGATCGTACTTTCGATGTACGATGACGAACACTCCGTAGTGAGTGCGATCCGGAGCGGCGCGCGGGCCTTCGTATTGAAGAAGGCATCGGACGGAGATCTGGTAGATGCGCTGCGGACGGTGGCGCGAGGCGGCTTCTACATGAGTCCACAGGTGTCGGAGAAGCTCCTGGTGCGGATTCAGCGAGGCGACCTGGAGGCGAAGCCCGTGCCGTCGATGCTGGAAGGACTATCGCCACGGGAGTTGCAGGTGTTGCGACTGGTGGCCGAGGGCAAGACGAGCAAGGAAATCGCGGTGATGCTGGATCTCGGTTTGCAGACTGTCCGCAGCTACCGGAAGACGATGATGAAGAAATTGAGCGTGAACAACGTGGCGGGGTTGACGCAGCTGGCCCTTTCGGCCGGGATCACGCGGTACGGCGCCAACGGGGAATCGGCGAGGGCTTAGCCGGTGCGAACCCCGTGGGGTGAGTTGGAAGTTCGGGACGCGCACGTTCACTTTTTTTCCAGCCGCTTCTTCACCCTGCTGACCGGTGGCAGGGATTCTGAGTCTGTTGCGAAGGAGTTACAGTGGGAGGCCCCGCCGGAGGACCCAGGCGCTCTGGCCGCGCGTTGGGTGGAAGAACTTGACCGTCACGAGGTGGCATCGGCGGCGCTGATTGCCAGCATGCCGGGAGACGAGGATTCGGTTGCCGCGGCGGTAGCGCGCTACCCGGAGCGATTCCACGGCCAGTTTTTGATCAACCCACTGGCTCCGGGTACGGCCGAGCGCGTGCACGCTGCGTTTGCGGGTGGCTTGAAGACGGTCTGTCTGTTTCCGGCCATGCACCGCTATTCAGTTGCCGACGAACGACTGGCCTGGCTATGGCCGCTGGCGGCGGGTCGGAACGTGTTCGTCCACTGCGGCATCCTCAGCATCGGGGTGCGTAAGCGGTTGGGACTGCCGTCGCCGTTCGACATGCGGTTTTCCAATCCGATCGAACTGCACGGCATCTCCTTGCGCCATCCGGAAACCCGATTTGTGATTCCCCATTTCGGCGCGGGGTACTTCCGGGAGGCGTTGATGGTGGCCGGATTGTGCGGCAACGTCTACCTGGACACTTCAAGCGCGAACGGGTGGATGAAGTACTCGGAGTCGCCTCTGAATCTGGAGACGGTCTTCCGGAAGGCTCTCGATGTCGCCGGGCCAGAACGATTGTTGTTTGGAACCGATTCGTCGTTTTTCCCGCGTGGATGGGTGCGGTCCGTATGGGACGGTCAGGTGGAGGCGTTGCAGCGCATCGGGATCGACCGGAAGGCCGCCGCGGCGATTTTCGGCGAAAATCTGGCGAAACTCCAGCAATAGACGCTAGGCCGGTTCGGTGCGCGGCCGGAACAGGGCCATGAAGATGATCGCGCAGAGGATGGTCAGCACCAGCGGCACCATGAAGATGCGGGTGTAATCGTCTTTATAGAGCCCGGCGATGTAGCCGGCAAACCAACTGCCCACCACGAGCCCGGCGCCCAGCAGAACAAAGGCGATCAAACCCTGCGCCGAGGCCCGTATCTCCGGCCCAGCCACCTGATCCACGTAGATGTAGGACGCGGTGAAGAAGCAAACGTAGCAGATGCCGTGGAGCGTCAGGGAAGCCAGGACCAACCAGAGCGGTCCACCGAGCGCAAAGATGGCATACCGCACCGGCCAGGCCAGAATTCCGATGGCCATCGTTCCCCGGATGCCCCACTTTCTCAGCATGCGGGGGAGGAAGATCATCGTGACAATTTCGGCGGCCTGCGCAATGGCCATCCAGGCCGGCGCCTGCCCGTCGGGGAGTCCAATGGCGTAAAGGAACGGCCCGGTCAGAATGAAGTAGAACATCAACTCCGTGGCGACGACGAAGGCCAAGCCAAGGAAAACGGCGAACTCCCGGTTGCGGAGCAGTTGGAGAGCGCCGAGAAACGCCAGCGGACTGTCATTCTTGCGGGCAGGGGGCGTATGGGGCAGAGAGAGGCAGAATAAGCCGAGGAGAACCGAAAGCAGCGTGGCCAGCCACATTCCGTCGAAGCCGCCCAGTCCGCCGAGCAAGCCCGGCGCCCACTCACGCAATGCGACGCCGAGCAGCAGGCCAACGGCGATCCATCCGATGGTGCCCCAGACACGCACGAGGCCGAACTCGCCCTCCGCCGCGGGCATGTGATAGAAGCAGATGGAATTCGTGAGGGCGAGGGTCGGACCGTAGAGTAGCGCCCAGAGCAGCATCCATATCCAGACGCCGTCGTAGGCGCCGGAGGTAGCCATGACGTAGAGGGGGACGGCGCCGGCCAGATGGAGGATGGCCAGCAAGCGGTCGGTCGGCATGAAGCGGTCAGCAAGCTGTCCGGCAAAGAACGGAGCGACCATACAGCCGATGGGAAGAAGAGCGTAGATGGAGCCGATCTGACCGTCACTGAATCCGAGCGCCTTGCCCATGTAGGCGGAGAAGTCCGGATACCACGCGCCCCACACCATGTACTCGAGGAGCATCATCACGCTGAGACGGAATCGGATGGAGGTCAGCAAGTAAAGTAGCTTACCGCGAAACCGGCTTGCCGTGGCGTTCGCGCCGTGCCGCGGCCCAGTGGAGCGCCTGGGAAGGGGGCGCAAGGGGAGCGGCATGGAGCCCGGCCAGGCGATGCAGGTCCTCCGGAGAGGCGGCCGCGCCGGCCATGGGAGCGATGAGTTCCCGCGGGCCGGAGAGCAGAATGGAGGCGACTTCCTCACCGGGAATCGGGCGGCCGAGCAGGTATCCCTGCACCTGATCGCACCGTTCCTTTGACAGGAAGGAAAGTTGAGACTTCTCCTCGACGCCTTCGGCGATCACCGACAGGTCAAGGTTATGCGCCATGGTAATCAGGCCGCGCGCCATGGCGGCGGCGCGGCCGTCCTTCATGACATCGCCGACGAACCGCCGGTCCATCTTGAGCGTGCGAACGGGGAATCGGCGGAGGTGCTGGAACGAGGAGGCACCGGCGCCGAAGTTGTCCATCGCGGTGCGGACACCGGCTTCGTCGAGCGCGCGCAGTGTTTCGACGGCGAGTTCCGGATTCCGAATCAGCGCGCCTTCCTGCATCTCCAGTTCCAGCCATTTCGGATCGAGTCCGGTCTCGCCGAGAATCCGTTGGACCATGCGCGCCAAGTCCCGCTGCTGCATCTGCCGCGGGGAAATATTCACGGCCACGCGCACCGGCGCCATCCCTTCCTTCTGCCACGCCCGGTTCTGCGCGCAGGCTGAGCGCAGCGCCCACTCCCCGATTTCGTGAATCAAACCGGACTCTTCGGCGATGTCGATGAACTCGCCCGGCAACAACAGTTCTCCGTTCGCCCGCCGCCAGCGGAGCAGCGCCTCCAGTCCGGTGACGCGTCCGGTGCTCATTTCAATACAGGGCTGGTAGTGCAGCAGCAGTTCTCCACGCGAGATAGCGTGGGCAAGTTCCGACTGCAACTCGGTCTCCCGGCTGGCCTTGGCCAGTAGCCCCTTGTCGAAGACGCAGACCTGACCCTTGTGATGGAGCTTCGCCTGATACATGGCGACGTCCCCGAAGTGGAGGATCTCCTCGGCCTTGCCGAACTCCTCGGTGGACATGGCGATGCCAACGCTGCCTCCGATTTCAATCACGCGGTCGCCGAAGTGAAACGGGGTGGACAGGGCTTTGCGGATCCGTTCCCCGATCAGGTAGGCCTCGTTGGCATCCTTGAGTTTCCGGAGCAGAATGACGAACTCATCGCCCCCGAAACGGGCGACGACGTCATCGGGGCGGGCGCAGTTGCGCAGCCTCCCGGCCACGGCGATGAGCAGTTCATCGCCGACCTGATGGCCCATCGTGTCATTCACCTGCTTGAACTTGTCGAGGTCCAGGAACATCAGCGCGAATAGGGGAGCCGAGCGGCCCGCCATGCGCTTCTCTTCCACGACCATCTCCAGGTGGCTGACCAGGAAGTTGCGATTGGCCAACCCGGTCAGTGCATCGCGGAAGGTGTCGGTCAGAAAGCGCTTCTCCACCTCAATCAGCGGCGTAATGTCGCTGTGCGATCCGGCCAGAAGCGACGGCTCTCCCTGCTCGTTTTTCTGAACGGTGCCCCGCGCCAGGACCCACATGTAGGTGCCGTCCTTTCGCCGGATGCGGTGCTCGTTCCGGAACTGGGGCGCATCGCCGTACAGGTGGGCCGCCAGATCCGAACGCAGGCGTCCGACATAGCCAGGATGGACACGGCTCAGCCACTCATCCGGGTGCGCCTGCAGTTCCGTATTCTCGTAGCCGAGCAGGGCCGCCCAGGCCGGCGAAAAGTGAAAGGTATCGGCGCTCAAATCCCAGAACCAGAGACCATCCCGGGTGCCCGCGACAGCCTTTTCCAGGTGCTCCGGGCGGAAGATATTGGAGTACTCGGCGACGTGGGCGGCACGGCATTCGCGGTCATGCTTCCAGAGCCGGTAGTAGACCGCCAACCCATCGATGACGGCAGCCGTCAGCAGCACGATCGTCCAATAGGCCAGATCCGGCTGCGGCACCGCCCCGCTGGTGACAGACCACCCGGTAAATAGAGCCGCCCCGACGATGCCGGAATACCAGCCCAGGTGATGAAACACAAACCCGCACGCGGCGATCAGCAGCAACAGGGCCATGGCGCGAGATTCCGGGTCCCCTCGCAGCCCCAAGACGATGTGCACCAATGAAACCGTGACCAGCAAGGCGGCAGTCAGGTGGGCCCATCGCGGATCACTGCGCCCGCGCCGGATCCACATCCAGGCCGCGAGCAACACCAGCCCGGCGGCGAACGCGGTGTACCCGCCAAACAGGTGATACGGCGCCCGATGCCAAACCAGCCGATACCCGGCCGCCAGCAGAAACAACACGGCCCCTACCGGAAGAACCGCCTGCAGACAGAACGCAGCCTTCGCCTCGCGCTCCGAGGAGCGGGCGGCTTCGAATACACCGCTCCCGCATTCGTGGGAAGTGGCTAGTTCTGGCATTAAATAACAGTAGACATCAGACCTGCCAGCCGTACCATAGGCCGTGTCTCCCATTTTCGGATGGGGAAATAGCGGAAGTTCTAAGTTAAGTTACTTAGTCCCATCGTGGAAGCGGTAAATAGCGTCCTCTGTCCGGACGTAGACCTCACCGGAAGAGAGCGCAGGCGTCGCAAAGATGGCCTCCCCAGTACTGACGGCTGATAGAGTCTCCCAGCCAGCGCCGGCGCGAACTACGGCCAGGTGGCCATCCTCACTGGCGAGGTAGATCTTTCCGTCAGCAGCTACAGGGGACGACGAATAGCCGCCAAGCGCGCCGGTGACGCGGCCGGTCTGCCGCAATTTGCCAGTCGCCGCGTCGAGCGCCGTCAGGATTCCCCCGTTTTTCACGAAATACACGACGCCTCGATAGACCAGCGGGGTCGGAATAACGCCGGTAAAGCTGCGCTCAAACCGCCAGAGTTCCCGCGCCTGGGGCACGCCCGCCGCATCGGGTTCCAATCGGTAGGCAACCAGGCAGTTGGGTCCGATCACCTCTTTCTGCTTCTCGATCCATTCGTCTTCGGTGATGACCAGATCCCGGTTGCCGACAAAGCGGGCGATGCCGGACAGGAACGGCTCATCGCCATACTCATCGCGGGAGAGCCGGCCGTCGCCGTTCTTGTCGAGCTTCTGGAGGCGTTGCGAAAAGGGGGCCGGCGCGTCGGCGCCGTAGCCCTGTACATACAGCACGCCGTCGACAATCAGCGGGCTTCCGACGATCGTGGTGGGGAGTCCGCGGAGAGTCGCGACGCGCTTTCCCTGTGGGGAGTAGATGCCAAGCTGCCCGCGGCTGGCGGTCAGCACATGGCCGGAATAGACCAGCGGCGTTCCCCATCCCTCGCCCTCTTCCCGCGAGAGTTTCCAGCGGAGTTCGCCATTTCGCCGGTCGAGCGCAACGATGAAGGAACCCTCCACCTGGTCGGCTACGATGATGACGTTGGCGCCCGCGATGACCGGCGAAGCACCAAGCCCCATGGTGGTCGTGAACGGACCGAGCGGCGTCCGCCACAATTCGTTGCCGGCAAGGTCGTAGGCAACGGCGCCGAAGTCCTTGAAGAAGGAGACCACGCGGGCGCCGTCAGTGACGGGGGTGATGGCGGCCGGATGGTTGAGGCGGTTGGCGGGGAGATCGTGCGCCTGGGGAACGCTGCGCTCCCAGAGCAGGCGGCCGGTTGTCCGGTCGAAGCACTGGGTATAGAGTTGGCGGCCCTCGGCGGCGGTGACAAACAGACGATCGCGCGTCAAAACGGGCGAAGACTTTCCGGACCGGACAGGGGATCTCCAGACGGCATTCGCAAGCGGATCGAGCCGGGCAGGAAAGGGGCCTCCCTCGGCGATCCCCGCGGCATCTGGCCCCCGGAACCGGGACCAGTCCTGGGCAGCGAGAGTGGCGCCGAAGAGGGAGAAAATGAGCAGGAACAGCCGCATTGGAGGCCGAGTGTATCATGCGGCGCCACCGGTTCAGCAGAGCATGTGCTGGCGGCGGCCGCGCGGCGGGACGAGGCAATCCAGCCGGTTTTTCCGCGGTGTATACTGAGAAATCTTCGATCCTGGATGGGTAGATGAGCTTGATTCGATTCGGTCGTGGCCGCGAGTTTCAATTCTTCCGCCGTGAAGATGTTCGAATGCGTTGGGACTTGCCAGCAGCGGTACAGTTTCTGACGCGATTCCGCACGGACGCGGCCGCCATGGCCGGGTTCCGGAAGCAGATCGCGCGAGGCAATCCGGCGGTTGATCAGCGGCTGTCCGACGAAAAGGTGATTCAGGCAATGGCCCGGCTTCTGGTCTCCGGCGAGGTCATCGTTGCGATGCCACAGCGGGAGGATCGGAATCTTCTACGAGCGGCCGAACCGGAGAACCGGCAGGCGCCGGCCCCCGCGCCGAGAGCGCAGGAGGAAGTGGAGGACGAACCGACATTCGACAGCGATCATGACGGGGTGCTGCAGGCCGCCGTCCTGATCGCCGCCGCGCGGGCTGCCTATCCATTCTGTGAAGAGTGCGCCCGGCACGCCGCTGAGGAGGCCGCCGTCGCATGACGGAGTCTCTCCACCAGTTGCTCTGGCCGCAGGGACCGAGGCAGGACGTGTTTGCCATTGTGGATGCGGCGCAGGATCAGAAGGTTTACTGGGAACTGGAGAACTCCTTCCTGCCGCACAGTTGCCTGTTTGCCGGCAAACTGCCGGAGGCGCTGGAGATGGCCGCGCCGTATCTGGTTCAACTGTACTCCGACGATAAGTTCACCGACTTCCTCAGCACCAACCTTGGCCGCAGTCTTGGCATCTTTTTCCGGTGTGACCAGGGGCTGCCGGAAGTCCGCCGCCACTTGCGGCGTTTTCTGACGGTGAAGGACCCTGCCGGGCGGAAAATGTTGTTCCGCTACTACGATCCTAGGGTAATGCGCATCTACCTGCCGACGTGCACAAAGCAGGAGTTGAACACCGTATTCGGCCCCATACAGACGTTCTGGACCGAGGGGGAAAAGCCGGGCGAGGTAATTCGTTTTGACTTCCGCGGCAAAGAACTGGAAGTGCAGACCGCCATCGTCGCGGGCAGCAGCGAAGGCGCCATGGGCGGGCACATGGCGCCGGAACTGGTACCGGCCAAGAAGGTCCTGGCTGTTCCGCACGCCCGGAGCGCGCCGCACCGGACTCCGATCCTGGTGCAGGGCGCCGACCGAGGCGGAACGTTGCGCGTCTCCCCGGCCGGAATACGGATCTTCCGTTCGGCTGTCGTTACCGAGGAGATGCTGCAGCATAACGGCGCATACGCGGTGCCGCCGGCGGGACTGGAGCCGGACGTAACGCTCTATGCCAGCGCGCGTGAGGCCGGCGAAGTAACCTTGACGTTTGAGGCCGCGCACGGGGGCACCGCCCGCTGCAGCGTCACGGCAGTACTGGCAACGATCGATGTTGGGCCGGGTGGA
>CAZWDD010000023.1:15314-29927 GCA_964632345.1 uncultured Solibacteraceae bacterium
CGCCGGCGCATTCAGGTGGCGCCGCCGCAGCCGGCATCCTTCCACGGCCAGCTCACGCTGCGCACCGCGCCAGGCGGGCCGCCGCTGAAGCTCTTCACCGCCGAGGACGGTACGGAAGGCCACTCGCTCTCCGACGGATACAGCTTCGCGAGCCCGGCGGCGGCTGCGTCGTTCTGGCTGGAGGGCAGTGTACTCAGCCGGGAAACAGGCGACGGGCAGTTGCAACTGTTTATTGAGGATGTCTCAGCCGCCGCGGACTCTCATCCCTATACAGTGGTGGCCATTGGCGCGAGCGAGGCGTCGATTCCGGCGACCCCGCCCAGAACCTCCCGCGGGGTGGAAGCATCGGCGCCGCAGATTACGCGGGACCGCCGGATTGTGCTGCCGGCGGGTGCGATCGATGGGGGAACCCCCATCGAACTGCGCGTGGAGACAACGCCGGCCGGGCTTGCGCTGCCCTGGAGTTGCGTCCGGGCGGGCGACGACGGAGAAGAGGCTGTGCGGCTTTCGGGCCAACCGGCGCCGACGCTCGATCCTCTGGGTTCCGGTGCGGGACTGCTCACGGATGCAGTAGGTTCATTCCGGATACAAGCCGGGGGCACGCCGGAGTGGGGTGGCCCGGCGGCGGAGTGGGAAGTCATTCTGGTCCACGCCGTCGTTACGCAGAACGATACTTCGCTCGACTCCCGCTACTGCGCTTGTGCACGCGCAGCGGGCAGCCCGTTATTCCGGCTTCACAGTGGCCCACGCCCGGCGGTGCAACTCGCCGCGCAATTGCAATTGACCGGCGGGGGTCCGGACGGCCGGCGCGGCGTGGAGAGCATCCGGGCCGGGTGGGTGAACAACATCCTCAGCGACAACTGCGGCGCGCGCTACCGGGGCGGATCCGTGCGAACTGCCTCGTACCGGTACTTGTCTGGCGGCGAGGAAATCAGGGTGGATCTGAACGATGGCCCACTGCTCGACGCGATGGCCGGAGGGGCGCGGTGCATCGCCGAATGGGAGACGGAAACAGGGGACGAAGGCCGCCTGTTGGTGCGCGCGGAGCTGTCGCCGGCGTCGGCATGGCCGGTCCATGATGGCGGAGCACCGGACAAACCGATTGAACAGATCTGGCGCTATCTGGAGTGCAGGTCGTTCCTGGCCATCTGGTCCGAGTCGGCGCCGGAGGCGGCAGCGGTTGCGATGCAGATAGGATGGTCGTTCACAGGCGACTACCAGTGCACACCGCAGAAGACGACGCGGACCGTGGTGCCGGCGCGCGTGGCGTCGACCGGAGCGGCCATCTACCCGGGCCCTCGCCCGGCCCGGACGACGGAGATCGAAACGCGCGGACCCGTCAGCGGCGGAGCGCCCCGCCCGTAGAAAGTTAAGGAAACGAATGATTGGCAAGACGATCGACCATTATCTGGTGACCGAGAAGCTTAGTGCTTCGGAAACCAGTACAGCTTACAAAGCCAAGGATCTGAAACTGGACCGGGTCGTGATGATCAAGGCGATCGAGATTCCGAGTAACGATGCGGATGCATTGACGGCGTTTCAGAAGGAAACGAGGGCCGGCCTGACACTCAGCCACCCCAATATCTCTTCGATCTTCGACGTGATCGAGGACGATAGTGGACGTTTTCTGGTCTATGAGTATCTACCGGGCGGCACGCTCCGGGAGCGGATGGAAAGGGCTCGGAAAGCGGGCGAGCTGGTGCCGGTGGACCGCTGCGTAGATTACATCCTTTCCGCGGCGCAGGGCTTGGCGGAGGCGCACCGGCTGGGGATTGTCCATCGCGACGTGAGCGCCGACAGCATCGTGGTGACGCCGACGCACGCCGTAAAGGTAACCAACTTCGGGAAGGCTCGATTTGCGGATGGCCCGACGTTCGTGGGGACCGGATCGGTGACGGGATCTTTCGGCGTGTTTGTGCCGGAACGACTGCAGGGAGGATCGGTCGATCATCGGGGAGATATCTACTGCCTGGCGACGATTCTGTTTGAGCTGATCACCGGGGAGAAGCCGTTCCGGGCAAAGAATGCCGCCGCCTATCTGCAGGAAGTGATGTACGAGGGCGTGCCGCAGATGAGTGACTTCCGCCCCGGGGTCTCGGACGGGTTGCAGCGGATCGTGGAAAAGGGAATGGCGAAGAAGCCGGAGGATCGGTACGCCACGATGGACCTGATGGTGGAAGACCTGCGGGCCGAACAGCGAGAAGGACTCCAGCAGCAGGAACCATTGCCCGAGGAGGCGGCCGTTGCGGTTCTGCCATTTGTCAACGTGGGCGGAGACGAGAAACTGTCGGCGTTCTGCGACGGGCTGACCGAAGAGGTGGGCTATGGACTCCAAAGCGTGGCGGGACTCCAGGTAGCCGCCACAACATCGGCAGCCCGTTTCAAGGGACGGACGGACGATCTACGCAAAGTAGGGGCGCAACTGGGCGTGAACCTGATTGTCGAGGGCAGCGCCCGGACAGCGGGCAATGTCGTGCGGGTGATCGTGAAACTGACCGACGCAGCGACTGGATATCAGATCTGGACGGAACGTTTCGACCGGGACATGGCAAACACGCTGGCCGTGCAGGATGAGGTGGCTGCGGCAGTAGCCCGCGTACTGACCCAGCGCATCCACGGCGAGGCGATCCCGGAGCCGGCTCCGCTGCCGATTTCGGGAATGACCGGCCAGTTCGCCGCGACGATCGCCGTGGAGGCGCCGGTGCGTCCGCTATTGATGGAGGAGGTGCTGCAAGCGGCACGCGGATTGCTGGCGCCGCAGGAAGTGCTATCAGAGGCAATCCGGACCGCGCTGCGGCAGCCCTCGAACTCGGCCGATGCCCAGACCGCGCTTGGCTACGCATATGCGGTGCTGGGAAAGGCTCCGGGAACCGCGGAGCAGGCCTTTCTGCGGGCTCTGGAGGTGGAACCGGACAAAGCGGAGGCATTGAGCGGACTGGCCACCCACGTCTACGCCCCGCAGAAACGGTGGGAGGAGGCGGCTTCCATGCTGGACCGCGCCGACGCGGCGCAGATCCGCACCATCCTGTCCACCGGCTGGCTCCAATTCTGGCAGGGAAACATCGACAATGCCGTGGCGCAGTGCCGGCAGGCGTTCAAGGTGAACGCGAGCGAACCGGAAGTATACCTGCTGCTGACCCGCGCCTACGCGGCCGGCGGACAGTTTCGTGAGGCCATCATCGCCGCTGGCCGGGGACGGGTGCTGGCGCCCGATGATCCGCGAATGGCGGCGGCGTTGAGCTATAGCTACGGGCGGTCCGGACAGTCCGACGAAGCAAACCGGCTGGCCGACGAATTGGGAGCCATGTCCAAGAGACGCTACGTTTCGGTGCTGGACGTGGCGATGCCCTATGCCGGACTCGGGCTGGGCGAATGGGTGGCCTGTTGCCTGGAACGGGCAAGAGAGGAACGGCCGGCCGAACTGCTCTGGTGGGAACTGGCGCCGGAATGGGCCCCGTTCCGATAGCGACGAGTGACTATCCCCAGTAGCTGCGATCGAGGCTGCGGTACTGAATGGCTTCGGCCAGATGCTTTGCCTGGACCCGGTCCGCGTTGTCGAGGTCGGCAATGGTCCGGGCCACCTTCAGCAGGCGGTCGTGCGCGCGGGCGCTGAGTCCCATTTTCCGCATGGCCAGTTCCAGAGTCCGTTCGCCGGCCTCATCGAGAGCGCAGACCGGCCGCACCAGGTTCGGGGGAAGGCTCGCGTTGTAGTGGCCGCGCTCGCGCTGCCGTGCCCTGGCCGCCAGAACACGTTCCCGCATGGTTTGCGAGGAGACGCCCGCGTCGCTGGCCCGCAGGTCCTTGTAGGGAACGGCGGGAACCTCCACATGCAGATCGATGCGGTCCAACAGCGGGCCGCTGATTTTGCCGAGGTAGCGCTGGATGATGCCGCCGGTGCAGCGGCACTCGCGCGTGGCATCGCCGTAGAAGCCGCACGGACACGGATTCATCGCCGCAATCAACATGAAGCGCGCCGGGAACCGCATGGTGCCGGAGGTACGGGCAATCACCACGGCGCCCTCTTCCAGGGGCTGGCGGAGCTGCTCCAGAACGTTGCGCGCAAACTCCGGCAACTCGTCGAGAAACAGAACGCCGTTGTGAGCGAGGCTGGCTTCACCAGGCCGCGGAATCCCGCTGCCTCCGCCGATCAGGCCCGCGTCGGAGACCGTATGATGCGGGGCGCGGAATGGCCGCCGGCGGAGCAACCCGGCACCGGGGGGCAACTGGCCGGCAACGGAATGGACCTGGGTGGTTTCGAGCGCCTCGGCGAAATCGAGGGGAGGGAGAATCCCGGCCAGGCGGCGGGCCAGCATCGTCTTTCCTGACCCCGGCGGACCGACAAGCAGGACATTGTGCCCACCCGCGGCCGCAACTTCGCAGGCTCGTTTCGCTGTCGTCTGGCCGCGCACGTCGGCAAAGTCCGGGATCTGTGCATCGAGATCGGCGTCGGCGGCCGGGTACTCGGAGGTGAACTCATCCGGATTTCGTAGTGCGGCCACGGCTTCGGAAAGGTGGCGTACGCCGAGAACGCGAATGCCCTCGACAACGGCCGCTTCCGGCGCATTTTCCTTCGGCACCACGAGGTAACGCAGTCCTCGGTCCCTGGCACAGACGGCCATGGAAAGTGCACCGCGAACAGGGCGTAGTGTGCCGTCAAGAGATAACTCGCCCGCAAACGCGTGGGAGTCGCTGGCACGCAGCGCCCCAGTGGCGCCCAAAATTCCGAGGGCCATCGGAAGATCGAAACCGGCGCCCTCCTTTCTCACATTGGCCGGCGCGAGATTGATGGTCACGGCCTTGGCCGGGTACCCGAAGCCCGAGTTCATCAGCGCGGACTTGATCCGCTCCCGGCTTTCCCGGACCGCCATATCGGGCATACCCACGGTAATGAAGTCTCGCGCCGAGCCCGACGGATAAAGATCGACCTCCACATCAATCAGGTGCGCATCGATTCCGAAAACCGCCGCCGTGCGCGTGCGAAAAAGCCCCATAAAGGAGGAGTGTCGCCAAACCCAGGAAATTCTCACTCCACCAGAAAAGTGTGGCGGCTCTCGGCGCGCTGCTCGCTGTTGCCGTCGCGCAACCGCAGCAGAATAACGTACTCCCCGGGGGCAAGGTCCCTGGTCAGCTGCAAGCTCAGCGCACCGGTCAGGTAACGCCGGGGATAGAGCGACTTGCCGGACTCATTCGCGGCTTCCTCCTGTGTGAACAGACTCTCGCCGTTCGCGCGCAGGACCTCCAGCCCATAGCTGACCTGAAACGAATTCCCTTCCCCCAACCGGTAGCCAGCCATCTCAAACCTGGCCCAAACGGTATCGCCCGGCCGGTAGGCGGCCGGCGACAGCGCCGCCGCCGAGTCCTCGGAGCGCAGAAAGCGGAATCGAAGCGCGGCCAGACCAGTGACGCCGGACAACGAAAGCCCGCGCGTCCGGAACGGCACGGCCAGCGCCGCATTCGCCTTTGCAACATGATCCACCGCCGTCAGCCGAATCTCCCCGGCACCTGCCGCCAGAGCCTGCGGCATCACCAGTTCGACGCGAATCCGGGGACGCCACTTCTTGTCCTCGGGAGCCAGATCCACATTCACCTCGCCCCGCTTTGGCTCCGTCATCGCTACACCCGCCGAATCGAAGACCTGACACTCCCAGGACAGCCGCAGCTTTTTGTCCTCATCGCCTTCCGGCTGAGCCCCGGCAATATCGAAACTCAGGAAGATCGACTCTCCGCCGCCGAATGCGTAATTTGCGGCAACTGAGGGACCTCCATCAAACTGTGCGACCACGGGCTGGACGACCATCAGCTCGCCATGCAGCGGGAGCAGTCCCAGAAGCCCGATGCCGCAGAGCCACCGCAAGGGCTACTGCTCCCTCGCAACGGGCGAGGCAGCCGGCGGCGCCAGCGACGCCGGAATATCGATCATCGCCGCCTGTTCGTTTTCAGCGTCACTCGGGTCAATGACTTCGAGCTTATAACCCCCAACGGGGACATCAAAATAGATCGCGCCATCCTCCGTGATGGACGGCTGCAGCCGGCGGATCATACCCAGCCAGCGCGAATTGGCTTCGATCTCCCCCACTTCAGGAATCTCATTTCCCGCGCCGTCCAGTAGCCGGAGGAACGGAATGGAAATCTCCTGGGCCCCAGAGTTGGTGACAAGAATCTGAAGCTGCAGAATTCGATTCTTCGGCGGCGTCTTCGCTCCGGGAACCTCGTTGATCCACTGTGCGTCGATCACCTGATAAGACAGTTTGCCCGCTTGCACTTTGTGCCCGATGGGAAATGTGCGAAGCTCGGGTTTGGATGACCCGCATGCGGAAAGCAGGGCGAGCAGTGCCCCCGATAGAAACCAGGCAGAGACACGCCGGGAGAGAAACATGGCAGGAAATCCTAACGAAAGTGGAATTGAACCTATTATCATGACGGCAGCAACGCGAAAGCAAATCCTAAGCTTCTGCCTATTACTGGCCGCGCCCGCGCTGTTGGCACAGCGCACTCCGGCCAAGCATCCTGTCAGCGGCCGGGAGATCGCCCAGGTGATGTCGGCGGCCGGCGCCGACTGGCTGGAGCGCAGCGAGCGCGAGAGCGAGGAGAACCCCAGCCGCGCCGTGAAACTGCTGGAGCTGAAACCTGGAATGACGGTGTGCGACCTGGGAGCGGGAACCGGTTACTATGCTGTCCGAATGGCAAGGATTGTTGGCGATAGCGGCAAGGTGTACGCCGTCGATATCCAACCCCGGATGCTGGAACTCCTTCGGAAGCGGCTGGAGTCGTCCGGAATCCGCAATGTCGAACCGGTGCTTGGCGCGGAAGCCGCGACAAACCTGCCGGAAAACTCGCAGGATCTGATTCTCCTGGTGGATGTCTATCACGAGTTTGCACGGCCGCAGGAGATGGTCCGGTCCATTCGCCGCTCGTTGAAGGACTCGGGCCGCCTCGTGCTGTTGGAGTACCGGAAGGAAGATCTCGATGTGCCGATCCGGCTGGAGCACAAGATGAGTCTGAAGGAAGTGCGGATGGAGTTCGAACCCGAGGGCTTCCAAGTGGAGAAGGTGATCGACAAACTCCCCTGGCAGCACATGATCTTTCTGCGGAAACAGTAGCCGATGGCCAAAGGCGATCTTTACCCCTCCGAACTGGTCCGGCTACGCGACGAGCATACCGGCACCCCGGTCCTCCAGGTCACCAACAGCCCCGCCATCAGTCACGCCACGTATTTCCTGCAGTCGTCGTTCACCCCGGACGGACGGCTCTTGTTGTTCGTCTCCAATCGCAGCGGATCCTGGCAGATGTTCGCCGTTGACGGGTTTCCGGACGGACCGGTCCGGCAGTTGACCGACGGCGTCCCCATCCATCCGTTCTCCCCGGCGCTGACCCCGGACGGCAACAGCGTTTACTTCGTGCGCACCGCATCGCTTTGGCGACTGGACCTGCATACTTTGGCGGAGACCTGCGTTGTCGACTACGGCGCCGGTTCGATGGGAGAACCCTCCCTTGACGCCTCCGGGCAGTGGCTCGTGGCCGCGATCAAGATGGACGGCCAGTCCGGCCTCGCCGTGGGCCGAGCCGACGGATCGGGCTGGCGCATTATCCCTTATCCCCGGACGGTTATCCATCCGCAGTTTCATCCTCTGGATTCACAGTGGCTGGAATTTGCCGGTGATCCGGCCCCCCGCATGCATCGTGTGCGCCGAGACGGAACCAGCCTGACCTGCCTGCTGGACCACGGCAACGACTATTTCGTGGTGCATGAGACATTTCTCGGCCGGACCGGACACCTAGTCTATACGGTATGGCCGCACGAACTCCGTGTCATGAACTGGGAAACCGGGCAACATCGCACGGTGTGCGAGTTCAACGCCTGGCACATCACACCCAACCGGGCGGGCACGAGAGTACTCTGCGATACGAATCACCCAGACACCGGTATTTACGTGATCGACATTGCGAGCGGGGAGCGCAAGCTGGTGTGCCTTTCCGAAGCGTCCGGCGGTGGCAGCCAGTGGCGCACAAGCAGATACGCGCTCGCGGCCGACTTTGCCACAGCGCGCAGCGGAGCGGCCACCGGGACAACGCTCAGTTGGATGGAAGCCGGCACGGACACGGTCTATGGACCGCAGTGGACGCATCCTCATCCTTCTTTTTCACCGGATGAGAAGCGGGTCGTTTTCGCCAGTGACCGTACCGGCACCACGCAGGTTTACGTTGCCGATATCCCCGATTAGAGCAATCCGCGAATCGCTTCCATCTCCTGTTCAAAGGACTTGAGCATGCGTTCGCTCCGCTCTCCGAGGCCAGCGGCCTGCAGGATCGGCTGCGGGTCGTTCGGTTCTCGATTGTCGGCCACGGCTGTGACGCCTAGAGCGTTCACCGTGAAATCGGCCAACTGCACGGCCCGGCTCAGAGCGATCAGGCCGGGTGCGGTGTCGTCAGAATCCGGGTCATGATGGAATCGCGCAGCCACCTGGACCGGGATCGGCAGTTTCCAGTTTTCGAGAACCCGCTGGGAGAGCTCCGCATGGGAGAATCCCAGGTGCGCTACCTCGACATCAAAGAGTTCCCGCCCCTCACGCCGCGACTCGGCAATCACGTTGGCGTACTCCTCGGGGCAGGAGACCGCCAGGAGAAGCTTGCCGACATCGTGCAGCAGGCCTGCCACAAATGCACCCTCGGCATACTCTACCGTCATGTTCTGCACGATCAGGTCCGACATGTTCGCCACGGCAACGGCGTGGATATTGAACTGCTTGGTCGACCAACCCGACGGCAGCTTCAACTGCGCCATCATGTTGCATACAGAGAGTCCGAGAACGATGTTCCGCAGCCGGTTGGTACCGAGAATCGTAATGGCATGCCGGACACTGGAGACCGTTCCCATCCGGCCATAAGCGGCCGAATTCACCATTCGCATCACATTGCCAGTGAGGACGGTGTCTTTTTCGATCCAGTCGGCAAGTTCGGTCACCATAATGTCGTCTTTGGCCAGACTGGCCAGCAATTTCGTGAGAACCGGGCTGAATGGCGGCAGCTTTCCGATTCCTTCCAAGGCTTTATCGCGGAGCACGGTAGGAGGGGCTAGGGAAGACATAGTTGATAATCTCTTCGGCCCCGAAAAGGAAAGTCTTACACTGGGAACGTGGAAGCCGAGACGGAACCGGGCTCTTCGTGGAACGTTGCGCCGCCACCGGTCGTTGCCTCGCCAGCGATTTCGGTGCTAGACCTGCGGAAATACTATGATGCCAAGGCCGCAGTGGATGGTCTGACTCTGCAGGTCCCGCGTGGCTGCTTCTTCGGTTTTCTGGGTCCTAACGGGGCTGGCAAAACGACCACCATCCGAATGTTGATGGGCGTCAGCACGCCGACATCCGGCGCCATTGAGATCCTTGGCCTTCGTATGCCGGAGGATGGCGTCGCCATCAAGCGTCAGATCGGCCTTGTGCCGGAGGACACACTGCTGTTCGATCATCTGACCGCGCATGAGTACATGGAATTCACGGGCCGCATCTACGGACTACCCGCCGCCATGACGCAGGAGCGAAGCGCGGAACTGCTGGCGCTGTTTGAGATGGACGGCCACGGGCGGAAGTTGATTGGTGAATACTCCAAAGGAATGCGGAAGCGCATCGCCATGGCGGCGGCTCTGCTTCACAGGCCGCAACTCTTCCTGATGGACGAGCCGTTTGAAGGGGTGGACGCCGTCGGTGCCCGGCTCATGAAGAACATATTGCTGGATCTGGTAGCCAAGGGCGCGACGATCTTTCTGACCTCGCACGTCCTGGAGGTGGTCGAGCGCCTCTGCGACCGGGTGGCCATCATCAGCGACGGCCGCCTGGTGGTGGACGAAACCATGGACAACCTGCGGGGCGGCCGGGAGTCGCTCGAGGATATCTTCGTGCGCGTGGTTGGCGGCGGCCGTGCGGTGGAGAATCTGGAGTGGCTCTAGCCGGAATCGCCGGACCGCTGCGCGCCATCGTCTGGGTGCAGTGGCGTGCCGCACGCAACGCCTATCTGCGTTCTCACAAGTCGAGTCTGGCGGTGCAATGGATCATGAGCCTGCTCTGGTATGGCGCCTGGGCGGTTGCCGCGGCAGGGGCGGGCTTTCTTACCAGCGGCCGTATCCCGGTGCCGTTTCTGGAAAGGGTCCTGCCCGGCGGGTTTTTTCTGATTTTCTTCTTCTGGCAGGTGCTGCCAGTCATGCTGGCCTCGCAGGGCGCCGTCCTCGATCTGCGCCGGATCCTGATCTACCCCATTCCTTCCGAGCAACTGTTCCTCCTGGAGATCGCCCTCCGCTTAACGACGGCGATTGAGATGGCCATGGTCTGCAGCGGGTTCGCCACTGGCCTACTGCTGAACCCGGAGGTTCCGTTCTGGGGACCGCTCGCCGTCGCGGCCTTCATGCTGTTCAACCTGCTGCTGGCGGCTGGCCTGAAGTCCTTGTTCCAACGCCTCTTTCGCATCCGCGGTGTTCGAGAACTGGCCATTCTCGGCTTCGTGGCCATTATATTGATCCCGCAGTTCCTAGCCGCGCCGGACAGCAGTCCCGCACCGGAATCCCCGCTTCCGATGCGCGGTCTGGGTGAGGTCTTGCGGTTCACGCCCTGGGCAGCCGCGGCCGCGTTGTCCCTGGGCCGCACCGACGGGATAGCCCTGATCACCCTGCTTGTCTCGATTGGCCTGGCATACGCGTTCGCCCGGTTCGGGTTTGCCCGGTCGCTGCGCCTTGAAGAAGGCTCGGGAGACGCCGCGCAACCGGAGCAGTCGCAAGCGGAGAGCCGTTGGGACTGGCTCACACAGTGGCCCGCGCGCCTTCTACCCGATCCGCTGGCCGCACTGGTGCAGAAGGACCTGCGAACGCTGGCTCGAGCGCCGAGATTCCGGCTGCTGTTCGTGATGAGCGGGACGTTCGGAGCCCTGTTCTGGCTGCCGCAAGTGTTGCGAAGCAGCGACTCCTGGCTGGCCCGGAACTACGTCACCATGGCCGCCCTCTACGGCATGCTGCTGCTGGGCGAGGTCCTCTATTGGAACGTCTTCGGCTTCGAACGCAGCAGTGTCCAGCAGTGGTTCGTCAGCCCGGTTCGCTTCGCCGATGTCTTGCGAGCCAAGAATATCGTTGCCTGCGTCGCCACCGCACTGGCGCTTGCCCTGCTGTGCGCCATCTCCGCCGCCCTTCCCATTGGCACGCATTCGTCACAGTTCGCCGATGCGGCCATGGCCTCGGCCGTGTTTCTCCTCTGCGTGCTCGGCGCGGGCAATCTGACCAGTGTTTACATCCCGCGGCCGGTTGACCCCGGCGACGCATGGCGCAACAACGCCAGCAAGACACAGTTCCTGCTGCTGCTGGCCTTCCCGTTGTTCTCGATTCCCATCGGACTCGCCTATCTGGCGCGATGGGCCACTGGCAATTACTGGACGTTTCACGCTGTCCTTGGCGCCGCCATGCTCGCCGCCGCCTGCTTCTACACGGCCGCAACCGAGGCCGCAACCGAAGCCGCCACGGAACGAAAGGAAGCGATCGTTGCCGCGCTGGCCCAAAAGGAAGGGCCGATTTCGCTCAATACCTAGTGCGGAACAGGGCATCCATCCGGCGGCCCGACGGGCGCTGCGGCTCGGCTCCGGTCAATAGCGCTTCCAAGCGGGGCAGGAGGCTGTCCATCGACTCCGGATGGGTCACAATCAGGAACTCACCCGCCAGGGCGCCATCGATCATGCGCCGCGCCACGCCATCCGCCGGTACGCCGCGGTCGATGAACTCGCGAAACTGCTCACCAAAATCGCCCGTCAACTCGCGGGCCAGGTTCGACTGCGTAAACGAAGGTACCGCCACCGACACGCCGATTGCCGATCCCGCCGCGCGCAACTCATGCAGTAACGTCTCTGCCAGGGGCAGCAAGGCCGCCTTGGACGCCGAGTAATCAGTGGAAAACGGCATCGGCAGAAACGCCGCCAACGAGGCGGTGAACACGATTCGTCCGGCGTGGCCGGCCTCCAGCCATCCGGGAATCAACGTCCGCACCGCCTGCCGCGGCGCATGCCAGTTGACGCGCCACACCTCTTCCCCGCCCCCGGCCCACGCCGGCCCGGGCGTCCCGATGACGCCGGCGTTCAGAAACACGAGATCGTAAAGGCCGTAGGGCACCTCGGCGGCGTCGGCCACCGTGATCCCCTCCCCGGGTGTCCGGTCAAGCGCCAGCACCGCATAGCCATCCGCTCGCAGCAACGACACCAAGGCCGCGCCAATTCCGCTGGCGCCGCCCGTGACCAGCGCTTTCTTCAAACAATCTCCTTGATCACTTCCCCGTGCACTTCGGTCAACCGCTCCCGCCGGCCGAGATGCAGATAGCTGAGCGCGTCCTGGTTCAACCCCAACTGATGCAGGATGGTGGTGTGGATATCCCGGAAGTGCATGGGCCGCTCGATGGCCCGCAAACCGATGGCGTCGGTTGCCCCGACGATCTGGCCGCCCTTAATGCCGCCGCCGGCCATCCACATGGTGAACCCCAGGTTATGATGATCGCGCCCCTTGCTCCCCTGCGACTCCGGTGAACGGCCAAACTCGCCACCCCAAACCACCAGCGTGGAATCGAGCAACCCGCGGCGCTTCAGATCCTTGATCAACGCCGCCACCGGCTGATCGGTGTGCTTGGCCATCCGGAGATGGTTCTCCTCAATGTCGCCATGCGCATCCCACTGCATGTTCCCCGGTCCGCCGCCGCTAACCACGCAGGTAAACCGGACACCGCGTTCCACAAGGCGCCGGGCGAGCAGGCATCGCCTCCCGTAGTCGTCGGTCTCCTTTTCTCCGATCCCGTAGAGCGTCTTGGTCTCTTCGGTCTCCTTGGAAAGGTCAAACGCCTCGGGCGCTTCGGTCTGCATGCGGAAGGCAAGATCGTAGGCCGCGATGCGCGCCTCCAGTTCCGCGTCGCCCGGGCGCATCGCGGATTCGTTCAGACCGCGCAAAAAGTCGAGAGTTTCCTTCCGCTGGCTGGACGTAATTCCGCCGGGCATGTCCAAATTCAGCACCGGCTTGGCGCCGCTGCGCAACATGGTGGGCTGATAGACGGCCGGCAGAAAGCCCTGCATGTACATGGGCTGCCCGGCTTCGAGCGCGCCCTTCGGATCCGGCAGAACGCAATAAGCGGGCAGCGAGTCGCTTTCCGAGCCTAACCCGTACACGACCCAGGAGCCCATATTCGGGAAGCCCGGCAGAATGCGGCCGGTCATCAACTGATACTGGGCGGCCGAGTGCACCACCATGTCGCCGTGGCATCCGCGCAGGATCGCCAAGTCATCTACGACGGTCGCCGTGTGCGGGAACAGATCGCTGACGTCGATGCCGCTTTTGCCATACTTACGGAAGGTGCGTTTGGTACCGAGCAGAGTGGCGTTCGGCGCAACGAACTGATACTTTGCCTCACCGAATTCGGCCGGACGCTTCTGGCCATGCAACTCGTTGAGCAGCGGCTTGGGATCAAACGTCTCCACCTGGCTCGGCCCGCCGGCCATGAAGAGGAAGATGACGGATTTAGCCTTTGCTGCCGCATGCGGAGGCTTGGGCGCCAGCGGATTCTTCACCGCAGCCCGCGCATCCAGACCGGCCAGCGACAGGGCTCCAAATCCGCAGAAGGCATCGGCGACAAACTCCCGACGGTTGCGGGTGACACGTACATGTTCAGCCATGGCAATTACTCCAGATAAAGAAAGCTGTTGAGGTTCAGGACGGCAAGGGCGAACTCGCGCAGCGGCCGTCCGCCGCGGAGAAACTGCTCCGTCAACGCAGCTTCCTTCGCGTTGGGAGCGCGGCTGGCCACCAGAGCCCAGGCACGTGCCGCGATCCGTTTGGGATCCGTGCCGGCTTCGCGGGTCAACCGCGCCGCCAGCGCCTCGGCCATTGCGTTGGCGAAATCACCATTGGTTAATTCCAGTGCCTGCGGCGCGTGCGTGCTCGACTCCCGCCGGGCGCAGGAGATCTGCAGGTCCGGCGCATCGAAGGCTTCCATCATTGGAATCCGCAGATTCCGCTTGGCAATCAGATAAATGCTCCGGCGGTCGTGCTCGGACTTGTCGGCTGCCACTTCCCACTGGCTCGGCTTGTAAAGCAGATTGGTCAGTTCTTTGTCCACCGGAATCATGATGCTCGGGCCGCCCATTTTGGAATTCAAACGGCCGGCCACGTTGAGCATGGAGTCGCGAAGTTCTTCCGCCTCCAGGCGCCGGCGCTGCCAGTGCCAGAGCAGCTTATTCTCCGGGTCCTTGGCCGAGGCCTCGGCGAATTGCGGAGAGTCAAAGGCCTGTTTCCAGGTGCTCGATTGCAGCAGCAGTTTGTGCATCGACTTCAGCTTCCAGCCGCCCTCCACGAGTTGATTCGCCATCCAGTCGAGCAGTTCCGGATGCGTCGGCCGCATGCCCATCTTGCCGAAGTCATTGGGGGTGGCGACAATGCCACGGCCGAAATACCAGTACCAGAGCCGATTGGCCATCACGCGCGCGGTGAGAGGATTGGCGGGGTCAATCACCCACTCGGCGAGTTTGGTACGCGGGTTCTCCGGAAGGGCCGTGCGCTCCGGAGCGCCATCCCGCCGCAAAAAACCCAGCGGGGGCGCCCCCCCAGACAACAAA
>CAZWDD010000024.1:0-29452 GCA_964632345.1 uncultured Solibacteraceae bacterium
AGGACGGGGGTATGCCGCGGGCCTGGCAGTTCTTGACGCCGCGACGGGAGCCGCAGGTGCAAACGGCCTGGTCGACGGCGGCGGCGAGGGTCTGGGTGGGGAGGGGGGTTTGCCAGAGGGGGGAGATATCGGCACGGATGAGGAGATCGGCATCGAGGAAGAGGACGCGTTCGAGATGGGGCGGGAGGAGATCGGGAAGGAGGAGGGGGAAGGAGGCTTCGAGGGGGAAGCGGGAGGATTGGACGGCGGAGGCGAGTTGGGCGGGGGTGGGTTGGATGGGCCGGATTTCGAGGATTTCGTTGAGCTGGGAGAGGTCCTTCAGGGGAAGGCCGGTATGGAGGAGATAGAGGATGGGGCGGGAGCGAGGAGGGAGGTGGCGGACGAGGGAGGAGAGCATGACGCGCAGGGGGAGGACGTAATGCGCGTTGACGCCGGCGGCAAGGGCGATACGGCTGTCCGGCGAAGACATTCTCTTAGTGTGCATCGCATCGGGAGTCAGGCGCTATAGCGGGGCGGGCGGCGGGCGTTGGTGGCCTGTTCAAAGGCGAAGGCGATTTCGATGAGGCGGCGGTCGGCGTTGGGTCGGCCGAAGAAGGAGAAGCCGACGGGAAGGCCGTGGGCGAGGCCGGCGGGGACGGTGATGTGGGGGAGGCCGAGGACGGCGGGGAGGGTGGAGCAGCCCTGGCCGTAGTGGTCGCCATTGATGAGATCGGTGGTCCAGGCGGGGCCGTCGGTGGTGGCGACGACGGCGTCGAGATTTTCTCGGTCGAGGAGGGCGAGGAACTGGGAGCGGAGGGCGGCAGCGCGGGAGAGTGCGTCGAGGTAGGGTTTGGAGGAGAGGGGTCCTTTGGCGGCGGCGAGTTCGAAGAGTTCCTGGCCGAACCAGGGCATTTCGGTGGCGGCGTTGGCGCGGTTGAAGGCGATGAGGTCGTCGAGGGATTTGTGGGAGGCGTTGCGGGAGAGGAGATAGGCGGCGAGATCGGCGCGGAGTTCGTGGGCGAGGATTTCGATTTCAAAGGCGAAATCGAAGGCGGTGAGGTCGAGGGGATCGAGGAGGGTAGCGCCGGCGGAGCGGAGGGAATCGAGAGAGGCGTCGGCGACTTTGGAGACGAGGGGGTGGGCGCCCATATAGCGGCGGGCGACGCCGAAGCGGAGGCCGCGGAGGGGGATGGGTTGGGGATTGGGGGCGAAATCCTGGCCGGGGCCGTGGAGAGCGGCGAGGAGGAGGGCGGCATCGCGGACGGAGCGGGCCATGGGGCCGGCGGTGTCCTGGGAGTGGGAGATGGGGATGATGCCGGCGCCGGGTAGGAGGCCGGTGGTGGGTTTGATGCCTACGAGGCCGCAGATGGAGGAGGGGGAGACGATGGAGCCATCGGTTTCGGTGCCGACGGCGGCGGCGCAGAGGCTGGCGGCGGCAGCGGCGGCGGAGCCTGAGCTGGAGCCGGAGGTGTTGCGGGAGAGGGAGTAGGGGTTACGGGTGAGGCCGCCGCGGGCGGACCAGCCGGAGGTGGAGCGGGAGGAGCGGATGTTGGCCCATTCGGAGAGATTGGTTTTGCCGAGGAGGACGGCGCCGGCGCGGCGGAGGTTGGCGACGATGGGAGCGTCGCGGGTAGGGGTGGGAGCGTCGAGGAGAGCGAGGGAGCCGGCGGTGGTTTTCATGCGGTCGGCGGTATCGATGTTGTCCTTGATGAGGATGGGGATACCGTGGAGGGGACCGCGGGAGCGGCCGGAGGCGAGTTCGGCGTCGAGGGAGGCGGCGATGGAGAGGGCATCGGGGTTGAGCTCGATGACGGAGTTGAGGCGGGGGCCGGCGCGATCGATGGATTGGATGCGTGCGAGGAAGGACTCGACGAGCTGGCGGGAGGAGGCGCGGCCGTTGCGGAGGGCATCGCCGAGAGAGGCGATGCCGGCCTCTTCAACGGAGAAGGGGGCGCGGCGGCTGCACGCTGCGGCGCCCGGGAGGAGGGCGAGGAAGCGGCGGCGATTCATAGGAACAGTGTAAGCCGCTTCCCGGATTTTTCAGCGGAAAGAGACGGTGACGGCGTTGGTGGATTTGCCGTCGAAGGAGAGGACGATGGGGGCGGTGGCGCGGCCGGCGAGGGAGACAGGGATGGGGCCGAGGTTGATCTGATCGAGGCCGGCGAATTCGGGCTGGGCGGCGAAGCCGAGGACCGGGACGGGGACGCCGCCGATCCGCGCGGTGGCGGCGGTGGCGGAGCGGAAGCCGGTGCCGTAGAGAGTGAGATAGAGATCGCCGGGGGCAAGATCGAGCGGGACGGGGGCGAGGGTGGAGGGATCAAAGATGAGGCCGGAGGAGCGGTCGCCGGTGGGGGAAACGCGGATGTAGACGGCGGCGGCGACGCCTTCGCCGCGGGCGTTGGCGGAGTAGAGGCCTGGCGCGACGGCGGCGAGTTCGACGGGGCTGAGCGTAAGTTCGTCGCCACCGTTCTGGACAGCGATGGTGGCCGAGCCGGGGGCGAGGCCGGCGGGAACGAGGAAGTTGACCTGATTGGGGGAGACGGCGATGAGGCGGGCCTGACGGCGGGTGCCGGCGGCGTCCTGGAGGCGGACGGTGGTGCCGAGGAGGTTGGTGGGGAGAGGCGTGGAAGCGGCGGCCAGGAGTTCCGGGGCGAGATTGGCGCCGAAGACAGCGGCGATGGAGGCGGGGGCGACGGGGCTGGCCTGGTTATAGCTGGCGGAGGAGACGGTGACCAGGGCGGGGGCGGGGGTGGAACCGCCACCGGCGGCGGTGCATTCGCGGTCAAAGGGCGTGTCCGCGGGAGAGAGCGGGGGCTTGGCGGTCATGACGACGGTAGGTCCGCCGGTGGAGGCGACCCAGTTCCAGAGGGTGTCGTAGAAGCTGTAGCGGGTGCCGGACTGGGTGACCTGTTTGTTGAAGAAGGTATTGGAATCGAGGGTGATATGGATGCCGCACATGGGGGTGTAGGCACCGGTGTCGCGAGTGATCTGGGCACGTTCTGGGGAGAGCTGGCGGGAGCGGGTGAAGCGGGTGATGACGTCGTGGGAGGCGCGGGCGAATTCGGCTTCCGATTTATAGAGGGTGTTTTCGGCGAAGTCCTTGACCTTGTTGCCATCGAGAAGGTCTGTGCGATTGAAGCTGGGGGCGGTGGTGTGGTTGAGGGTGACGAAGACGGAGTCCGAGCAGAGCCAGGGGTTGACGGTGTTGGCCTGGAGACAGCTCTGGTCGTAGAGGGCGTCCCAGACGGAGGCGGTGATGGCGGCGGCGGCGGTCTGGCGGAGGGTGTAGGGGTCGGCGGGGTCACCGGGCGGGAGGCCACTGACTTCACTGGAGTTGCCGTTGAGGCCGGCGTCGGAGATGACGGCGAAGACGGCGTCGGGGGTACGGGATTTGACGAGCGCGGCGATGCGGTCGGCATTGTGGCGGACGCCGGAGGAGCCGGCCGAGGAGCCGGTGAGGTAGATATGGGTGGCGCGGTCGAGGGGAGGGAGGAGGTCGCGGCCCTGAGTATCCTTGAGGCCGGTGCGGAGGGCGTCGAAGACGGCATCGACGATGCGGGAGCCTTTGAAATCGAGCTTGAAGGAGCGGGAGGGGTTGGCGGGGTCCGCGAGGACGGAGGCGGATTTGCGGCCGGTCCATGTATCGGAGGAGCAGTAGTAGGTGTAGACGTGATTGTAGTTGCCGAACTGATTGTCGGCGCGGCGGGCGAAGATGCCGAGGCCGCCCATGGTGGGCGGGGCCCAGCGGGTGGACATTTTGGAGGCGTCGTAGAAGGCGGTGCCGCACCAGCGGGTGAGGCAGTCCTGATAGTTGGAGCAGGCGCCGCCCTCCTGGAGGTGGATGATCCACTTGTTGTCGACGGGGCCGAGGGCATCGCGGGCACCGGCGACGGCGGGGCGGACATAGAGAACGGCGGGGGAGCCATCGTTGCAGACGGCATCGGGCGAGTTGAGGGGGATTTTGACGAGGTCTGAACCGCGCGGGATGTGGGAGGGGTGGAAACCGGGGTCGTTGACACGGGCGGGCTTGCCGTCGCGGGTGGGGCAGGAGCTCAGTTCGGCGAGGGGGACCTGGGCGGTGAGGGCGCAGGCGGCGGAAAGGGAAAGGAGTACATGGCGCAGCATAAAGATACTCTCCGTATATCGGCCTTGAAGGGCGGCGGGTTTACGGAGAGTAGTTTAATGCAGACGAAAGGGTGTAGGGGCGGCGGGCTACCGGCTGAGGCGAGGGGGGTCAAACTCGATGTGGCCGACAGGGTTAGGGGCGACGATGCATAGGACGCCGGCGACAGAAAGAGTGAACATGCGGAAGGCGGAAGGATTGTCGCGGAGCATGGCGATCTGCATGACGACGGGCTGTTCGGGGAGTGGAGTGGTGCCCTTGTAAATACCGAGGCGGCGGCCGATGATGGTGGCGGCGCGGCGGGCGGGGGCGGCGGGGTCCGAGGCTCCCCAGTCATACCAGTAGATGTGTTCGAGGGAGAGATCGAAGACATTGCCGACGGAGGGGTTATCGATGGCCGGAGGTTCGGGGAGGGGGTAAGGGATGGTAGCGGGTACGACCATGTTGTAGAGGCGGAAGATGCGTGCGCCGCGATTGAAATCGGCGCGGCCGCGGAGCTCGTAGGCGCCGGATTGCAGGAGGGGAAGGGCCTCTGGTGGGAGCCCGAGGACATTGTTCAGGTCCGAGAGGACATGGGTGAGAGGCACCTTTCCCTCGAGAGAAAAGGAGGCGAGTTGGGGATCGTGAAAAGACCCGAAAGTCTGGGCGGGAATCCTGGGGGAAACGGCGCTGGCGCCGATGGCAGTGAGCAGTTTTCTGCGGTTCATGGAAGACAGTGTAGAATTTGTAAGTTGCTTATTTACAGCGTCATGAAGCGACATGACGTTAGTTGGCGCGACATAGGCGGAGAGATAGATGCCGGAAACGGAAAAGCCCGGGAAAGAACTGGAGTCGTGGAAGGAAATCGCGGCGTATTTGGGTACGTCGGTGCGGACGGTGCAGCGGTGGGAGGAGCAGAACGGGCTGCCGGTGCGGCGTGTGATGCGGGAGAAACGGGCGGCGATTTATGCCGATACGGCGGAGTTGGACCGGTGGCTAGAGTCGCGGACAGTGGGCGGGGGGAGGCCAGAGGCGGAGGAGGAGCCAAAGGCCACCACTCCGAGTAAGTGGAGTTCGCGGTGGGCGGGCGGGGTGGTGATGCTGGCGGTGCTGGCGGGCGGGGTGGCGTGGGTGGGACGGAGGCCGGAGGCGGGGCCGGAGCTGCAGGCGAGGCGGGTGACGAGTGAGCCGGGTTTTGAAGCGCAGCCGGCGGCGTCACCAGACGGGGAGTGGATCGCCTATATCCGGCTGCACCAGGGCCGCGGAGCAATCGGCGTGCGGCGGGTAGAGGGGGGAGAAACGGTGTGGGTTGGGGAGGGGACGGAGCAGCTGTATAGTCCGCAGTGGTCGAGGGACGGACGATGGATCGGTTATTTGCGGCGGACCGGGGTGGGGATCAGCGAGTTGATGGTGTACGACTGGAAGAGCCGGACGGGGCCAGTAAAGATGGGGGAGGCGATGGGGACGGATTGGTTCTCCACAGTGGTGCATGCGTATCCGGCGCTGCAGTGGGCGCCGGACGGGAAGGGGGTGCTGCTGGTGGACCGGGGTGGGACCGCCGCGGGCTACCGGATTGTGTTGCTTGACCTGGCGACGCAGCGGCGGACAGAACTGATGGAGGCGCCGAAGGGGATGAGCGTCCATGGATTTGCGCTTTCGCCGGAGGCGCGGCGGCTGGCAGTGGTGATGCGAGGGGAGAGCTACTTCCGGGTTCATGTGGGGAACCTTGATGCGAACCTGCGGTTGACGGGAGAGTTGCGGGCGGTGATGACAGATGGGGTGTCAACGGAATCGCCGGGTTGGATGCCGGGCGGAGATCTGTTATTTATCCGCGGGCAGAAGGAGCTGTGGCGGATGAGGGACGGGGAGGAACCGCGGCGGGTGACGGTGACGGGGATGTGGCCGGACTATTCGGTGTCGGGGGCGGCGGGTGACCGGGTGTTCTGGAGCCACGTGGAGATGGACACAGCGGTGTGGCTGTACGACAGGAAGCGGCAGGAGCTGGTACGGCCGCTGTGCGATTCGACGACGATGGAGCGGCGGGCGAGGATATCGCCGGATGGGCGGGAGATGCTGTTCAACAGCGAGCGGGACGGGTACCTGAACATCTGGGCTTGCGACCTGGAGACGGAGACGGTACGGCCGATTTCGCGGGTGAAGGGAGCGGCTGTGTGGGCGGCGGAGTGGTCCCCGGACGGGAAGCGGATTGCGTTTACGGTGAACGAGGGCGAGCGGGGAGAGCTGCGGGTGGTGCAGCGGGACGGGAGTGGGGCAACGACACTATCGGCAGGGCAGGGGCAGTGGGCGAACCCGATGTGGAGTGGGAACGGGAAGCGGATCCATTATGTTTTGACCGGGAAGGGGAAGCCGGAGGTGCGGTCCGTGGGAGTTGCGGGCGGGGATGAGCGGAGGGAGGGAGAGTTGCCGGGTCCGGCGACGGTGGCGCTGCGGAGGGACGGGCGTTACTGGATGCTGGGGGACGGGAAGCTGTGGCTGGCGAGTGCGGAATTGGCGCCCGGGGAGATTGTTACCGAGAGCGTGGCGGAGCTGGGCATGCTGTTGCCGGACGGACTGGGGATCAGCTACACGCGGCGGATCAATACAAACGTTTCAGGAAACTATGAGTTTTATGAGCGGATGGACGGAGGTGAGGAGCGGAAGGTGGCGGGAGTGGCGAAGGAGGGGATGGGGTATAACGAGGGTCCGCCCGGGTATCTGTTCGCGATATTGAACAGCGACGCCAATTCGGACCTATATGTTGGGGGGCCGCTGCTGTAACAACGGCCCTGAGAGGAGTTACTCGGCGAGGGTGGCGGCGATGCGCTTGGGGTCGAAGCGGGTGACCGTTTTGGTTTTGGGGTCGGCGAGCCAGATGGAGGTGAGGCCGCTATAGATGAGCCCGCCGCCGGGGCCGAAGAACTGCTGGACGGGCTTGGCGGTGGCGGGGTTGATGCGCGTGATGGGGAAGCCGGGGGCGGAGACCCAGACGGAGCCGTCGCCGAACGCCATGCTGCCTTCCGCGTTGGGGATGTTCAGTTCGACGGTGGCCGAGACTTTGTTGGTCTTGGGATCGATCTGGGACACCTTACCATCCTTCTTCGCGAGAGCCCAGACGGAGCCTTCGCCGAAGGTGAGGGCGTAGGGCTGGCCGGGGACGTCGACGCGTTTCTCGACCAGGTTGGTGGCGGGGTTGATGCGCAGAACCTTGTCGACGGAAGGGCAGGCGACCCAGAGGGAGGAGTCGGCGAAGAGGATCGACGAGCAGGCCGCAGGGAGGCGGATGTCGGCGACGGGGGAGTGCTCCTTTGGATCGATGCGGAGGAGGCTGGTTTTGTTGTCGGCGAGGAGCCAGACGCTATCGGAGCTGGCAGCGAGGGCGAAGGGAGCCGTGACAGCGCCGGCTTCGATGGAGGCTTTCGTTTTGGCTTCCTTGGCGTCGAGCTTGACGAGGGTTTTGGAGGTGCAGTTGACGGTCCAGAGGCTGGCGAAGGCATTGAGAATGCCGCCGCAGGCGTTTTCGACGCCGCTGATGGCGGCGCCTGTTTTGTTGGTCCGGGCGTTGACGCGTTCGACGGCGGGGCCGGCGGCAATGAACGCTTCGGTAGTGAAGACCAAGCCGGAGGGGGAGCCCTCCAGCTTGATTTCGGCTTCGGATTTGAGGTTGGCGAAGGGGATCTGAACGCCGGGAGTCTGGACGCCGGCGGCGGGCTTCTTCGCCTGGTTCTTGTTTTCCTTCGGGGCCGCGGCGACGGCCAGAAGACTGGCCATCGCGACGGCGCCGAAGCGGGAGAAGAGGGTACGGTTAGAATTCATAACGCAGGGCGAACTGCATGACGCGGGGCGCCATGACGTTGGTGAACTGACCGAAGGTGGAAGGGTTGGCCAGGTTGAGGCTGGCGGTGGTGAAGTTCACGTTGTTGAAGGCGTTGAAGGCTTCGGCGCGAACCTGGATGCGGTGACCTTCGATGGGCAGGGAGAAGAACTTGCCGAGCGAAAGGTCAAAGTTGCTCATGTGCGGTCCACGGATGATGCCACGGGTGCCTGTGAAGCCCGGATACTGCTGGACGAAGGCGCCGGCGGAGGCATTGGTGGTGCGGAAGAGGCTGGGGTTGCCGTTCTGGTTGAAGCCAGTCCCGTTGTCCGGCATGGTGGAGCCGGGGCGGAGGATGGCCAGAGCGGAGTTGAGGTAGTTGGTGGGGTACTGGCCGCCGGAGGAGATGTTGAGCGGGAGGCCGGAGCGGAAGCGCCACAGGAGGGAAGCCTGCCAGCCGCCGAGGATGTTGTTCACGAGGCCGTTGGCGTTGGAGAGGAAGGCTTTGCCCTTGCCGAAGGGCAGTTCGACGACGCTGTTGGCGGTGATGTTGTGCCGGGAGTCGAAGTCGGAGCTGCCGCGGAAGGCGCGGGGGTTGAAGGTGTCCTGAATGACGCCGCCGGAGGTGCCGGCGCCGGATTCGGCGACGGAGGCCAGATCGATGGAGTGAGACAGGGTGTAGTTGAAGTCAAAGCCCCAGCCGCTGGAGACCTGGCGGCGGAGGACCAGCTGGCCGGCGTGGTAGGAGCTGCGGCCGGCGTTGGACCAGGCGATGTTGCCGGCATTCTGGAGGGCGAAGAAGGTGTTGCAACCCGGGGCGGAGATGCAGGAGCCGTCGGGGAGGCGTTCGCGATCCATGTCGTTGAGGGCGTCGAGGTCCGAGCCACCGTATTCGTTATAGGTAGCGTGGTAGTAGTTCTGCGTGGCGGAACCTGGGACGTAGAAGTTGGCGGCTTTGCCGAACATGTTCTCAAAGAACGGGATGTTGGGGATTTCGCCGGCTTTCTTGCCCTGGAGGTTGTAGTTGCGGAGGATGGAAGCCGCTTCGGCCCAGGTCTGGCCGGACTTGGGGTCCTTGAACTGGGTGAGAGGCTGGAAGACGTCCATCTGCACGAGGGTCTTGCGGGCGAGGCGTCCGACGTAGCCGACTTCGAGGGTCATCTTGGAAGGCAACTGGCGGGCGTAGCTCAGGTTAAGAAGCATGGAGTAGGGGGCGACCAGATCCGGGAAGACGCCGGAGAAGGAGCCGAAGCCGCCGCGGACGGTGGCGGGGGTGAAGGGGAAGCCGGCGCCGGTGACGGTGGGCAGGGCCGGGAGGGCGCTGCCGGTGTAACGGAAGGCGTCGGTGAAGTTGGTGTTGCGGGGCTGGGTGACGGCGGTGGCGAGACCGGGGGAGCCGGCGCGGTCGAAGTTGACGACCATGTCGGAGCCGTAGCGGTCATAGAGGAGCGAACCGCCAGCGCGGATAACGGAGCCCTTACCGAAGAGTTTGCCGAGGAAGGTATCGGAAACCGGGGCATAGGCGACGTTGAAGCGGGGCGCCCAGTTGTTGTTATCGCGCTGGTACCAGCCGGGTCCGTTGTTGGCGGGACCGCCGAGGGCGTAGGTGAGAGCGGCGTTGGGCATGGCGGCACCAGCGATGCCGGCGTTGGAGGCGCCGATGCGTTCGGCGAGGAACTGGTCGAGCCCGGTGGTGGAGACGACCTGGACGCCATTGCGTTCAAAGGGGACCTGGTAGCTGCCGTAGCGGAGACCGAAGGTGAGGGTGAGGTCTCGGCGGGCCTTCCAGATGTCCTGGATGTAGAACTCATACTCCTTGGCGCCGAAGCTGCGGGCGAGGGGTTCACCGAAGGGAACGGCCTGGCCGTCGCGTCCGAAGTTATAGGTGGCGCTGTACTGATTGATGAGGCCGAGCAGGACGCCCATGGCGCGCTGGGTGGGCTGGGTTTCGGAGAGGGCGAGCGAAGCGGAGCCGGAGCGCTGGCGGATGAAGCCGTTCACGAGGTCCGTGATGTCGGCGCCGAGACCGCGCAGGGTGTTGCGGCTGAAGCTATAGCTGGGGAAGGAGTTGGCGAAAGAGTTGCGATCGTTCTGGACGAGGCGGAAGTTGATGCCGCCCTGGATGGTGTGGGCGTTCTTGGTCCAGGTGAGATCGTTGACGATGTTGGTGGTGGGGATGATGCGCCCGAAGCCGCGGGTGAAGTTCTGCGGCGCGGTGAGACCGTCGAAGCTGAGGGCCGGGCCGAGGGTACCGGACTGGGCGATACCGAGGCGGGTGTAGCCGTAGCTGAAGACATTGACAAGAGTGGGGGTGAGGACCGCGGTGTAGCGGGCGGCGAGACCCTTGGAGTTATCGAGGACTTTTGCGGCGGCGTCCTGGCCCGGGAACTGGGCGAGGATTTCGTCGCGGACGTTATCGGCGAGAGTGCCGCGCAGCATGAGAGTGTGGCGGGCCATCCTGTCGAGGTTGAAGTCCATTTTGGAGACGTAGGCGCGGTCGTTGCGGGTGAGGGGGGCGTTGAAGCGGAAGACGCCGAAGTTCAGGCCGCGGTCGGAGCCGGCCTGGAGATCGTTGGGCGCCGGGTAGGAGGCAAGGATGCCGCGCATGGTGGAGCTGAAGCCGAGCTTGAGGGGATCGACGGCGGCGACTTCGGCGGGGGTGAGCTGGCCGATGGTGCCATCATTCTGGCGGAAGCGGACGATGCCCTGCTTGAGCGTCTCGGTGGGGACGTTGCGGGACTGCGCGGAGGCGGAGCGGTCCTTGCGGTCTTCCCAGTTGACGAAGAAGAAGGCGCGGTCCTTGACGATGCGGCCACCGAGGGAGGCGCCGTACTGGTTGCGGATGAGCGCTTCACGGGCGAGGCCGGAGCGGTTGGAGAACCAGTCGTTGGCGGCGGTCTTCACGTTGCGGTGGAATTCATAGAGAGAGCCGTGGAACTGATTGGAGCCGGACTTGGTGACGAGGGAGACCTGGCCACCGGCGGAGCGGCCCTGATCGGCGCCCTGACCGGCGATGGTGACACGGAACTCCTGGACGCTATCTAGCGGGACGGGGAGGGCGGCGTTGAGACCAGTGGAACCGGTGTTGACCATGCCGGCGGACTGGTTGTCGTTGACGTCGACGCCATCGAGAGTGACGTTGTTCTGGTCGCGCTTGGCGCCGAGGACTTCACCGGAGGAGGTAACGCCGGGCTGGAGGCTGAGGAGTTCGACAACGTTGCGGGTCTGGAGCGGGAGCTGGCGGACCTGCACCTCATTAAAGGCGTTGCCGACGGTGGCGTTCTGGGTGTTGATGGTGGCGACTTCCTCGGTGACGTTGATCACTTCGGAGACCTGGCCGAGTTCGAGCTTGATGTCGAGGGTGGCGGGGACGTTGATCTGGAGGCGGAGCTGCGTATTGAAGGTACGGAAGCCTGGATGCTGGACTTCGAGTTTGTAGGCGCCGGGAGGCATCTGCGGGAAGGCGTAGCCGCCGTTGGCGTTGACAAGGATTTTACGGGAGGCAGAAGTATCAGTATTGGTGATACTCACAACCGCTTCCGGAATGGCGGCGCCCTGTTGATCGGTGACGAGGCCCTGGAGAGAGCTGGTCTGAGCGTACAAGCTCACGAGACTTGCCGCGAGAAGCAAGGTAATGCGTTTCAAGTGTTTTCCCCTTAGAATTCGTTCTGCGCTGACAGGAGCGCACGATTCTCTAACGTTGAGGGGACCGCGCCAAGGCGGGAGACAACCTTCGTGACCCGACGAAAGCAGTTAAGGGGATCATAAGAGATTTCGATTTCAGCCGTCAAATAGAAAAGAGCTATACTCCTTATTCACCCCGCAATGTGTGCGGCGAAACCCCCCGTAGCCCCCCAGCGCCGGCCCCAGTGACGCGCCGGTATTCTTCTCAGGGGTTGTCCCATGACAGGCATGCTTTGGCCGGTCGTGATCTTCATGGCCGTGTCTCTTGCCATTGGTCTTTACACCTATACACAGGTGAAGGGATCGAGCAAAAGGTACACCGTTTGCGGTAAGTCCATGCCGTTTCTTGTAGTTGGAACGGCGCTGGCGGCGCAGGCGATAGATGGAAACGCAACGTTGGGGAACACGTCGCTGACGTTTTCCACAGGATTTTGGGCGGGAGCGGCGATCCCGATCGGGTTGGCGGCGAGTCTGCTGATCGTGGGGCGGTTCCTGGCGGGGCCGTTAAACAAGATGGATCTTTTGACGCTGCCGGAGTTCTTCTACCGGCGGTACGGGAAGACGGCGGAGCTGCTGGCGAGTGTATTAACAATTCTTTGTTTTGTGGTTGTTGTGGCGGGGAATCTGTCGGCGGTGGCGTGGATCCTATCGGTGGTGAGCGGGGTGAGCTACGGGACGTGCCTGGCGGTGGGGACGACGGTGATCCTGCTTTATACGGTGGCCGGGGGGTTGTATGCGGCGATCTGGACGGACTTTTTCCAGGTGCATGTGGCGATTGTCGGGTTCGTGGCGGCAGCGGCGTATCTGTTGTGGACAAGGGGGATAGGGTCGATTTCGGCGGCTGTTCCGGCGGCGACGATGGATATCGGGCAGTTGACGACACTGGCCGGAGGCGGATTGTTCAATTGGGCGAGCATCATATCGCTGGCGTTCGGGAACGCGATGGCGCTGGACTTCATGGAGCGGGTGTTTTCGGCGAAGTCGCCGGAGACGGCGAAGAAGGCATGCTATTACGCGGCGGGGTGGACGGTGGTGATCGGGATGTGCGCGTCGCTGATCGGGTTGACGGCATTTTCGACGGTGAGTAATGTAAGCGACCCGCGGATGGTGCTGCCGATCTTTGCGGACGCGCACCTGCCGTATTGGATCGGGGTGATGGTGTTTGTGGGGGTGCTGGGAGCGTCGATGTCGACGGCGAACGGGGCGATGCTGGTGATTTCGGTGGTGATGGCGCGGAACGTGTGGCAGCGGTGGAGCACGCGGCGGCTGAACGACAAGACGATGCTGTTCCTGTCGCGGGCACTTGCGCTGCCGACGGCGGTGGCGGCGGCGTGCATCGCCTACGTGCGGCCGGAGCCGGGGATGCTGCTGGTGGTGGCGTTCGACATTGTGTTCGCGGGCTGTGTGATTCCGCTGTTCCTGGGCGTGTACTGGGCGCGGGCGACGCAGGCGGGAGCGCTGGCGAGCATTGTGGTGGGGACGGTGGCGCGGGGCGCCTGTTATTTCCTGGTTCCGGCCGAGTTGGCGGGACTCGATACGCTTCTGCCGCCTGTGCTGAGCGCGGTGGCATTTGTCAGCGGCAGTCTGTTGACCGAACCTTCGACGGAAGAGAACAACGAGGAGTTGCTATGCGATACACCGTAATTCTGAAGACCGCTGTGCTGTGCCTGGCCGCCGTTTTGAGCGCGCAGGACGGAGCGCCGAAGAAGAAGAAGCGGATGCGGCCGCCGCTGCCAGGGGTAAAGGAGGTGCAGAAGCCGATGGACCTGGTGCAGCCGGAGGCGGTATTTCCGGTGCCCGGGGTGCCGGACTGGACGATTGCCACGAAGGACGCGGTGTGGGTATCGAACAAGCCGAAGGGGACTATATCGAAGCTGGACGCCAAGACGAATACGGTGACGGCGACGGTGGAGGTGGGCAAGCAGCCGTGCAGCGGAATTGCGTACGGGTTCGGGAGTTTGTGGGCGCCGCTGTGCGGGGATAAGGCCGTGGCGCGGGTGGATGAGAAGACGGAAAAGGTGATTGCGACGATTCCGGTGGGGCCGGCGAACTCGGAGGGGGGGATCACAACGTCGAAGGACGCGGTGTGGATGGCGACGGGGGAGGCGGGGGATAAGGTGGTCCGCATCGACCCGAAGAAGAATAAGGTAGTGGCGGAGATACCGGTGGCGGCGGGGTCGCACACGGTGGATTACGGGGATGGGGCGGTGTGGGTGACGCAATCGGGCGGGAACCTGTTGACGCGGATCGATGCGAAGACAAATAAGGTTACCGATACGATTGAGGTGGGTCCGAAGCCGCGGTTCCTGACTTATGGGGAAGGGTTCGTGTGGACGCTGAACCAGGGGGACGGGACGGTGTCGAAGGTGGACCCGAAGACGCGGCAGGTGGTGGCGACGATACAGTGCGGCGTGCCGGGCGGCGGCGGCGAGATTTCGGCCGGGGGCGGAGCGGTGTGGCTGACGGTGTTCCAGATTCCGATCACGCGGATTGATGCGAAGACAAATAAGGTGACGCATCAGTACGCCGGGGCGGGCGGGGACGCCATCCTATACGCACACGGTTCGGTGTGGCTGTCAAACTTGCGGGAACAGAACCTATGGAGGCTGGACGTAGCGAAGATCGCTCCGTAGCGAGGCAAAGAACAATGAGCGAAACCATTTTGTGGACAGAACTGCTGCACGGGGGCCAGACATGGTCCCACGTGCTGGAAGCCGGCATGGCGGTGCGGCTGACGGACGTGGAGGGGGGCGCGAACGTGGCGGCCCTGTTCTACAACGCCCGGCAGCCGGAGGAGCGATACAACATGCCGGACACGCTGAAGGCGCAGCACATTGCGCGGCTGACGAAGGGGTTCGTGCTGTATTCGGACATGGGACGGATCCTGTGCTCGATCACGGAGGACACGGTTGGCTGGCATGACCCGGTGGGGGGGACGCTGTCGGCGGCGCAGTTGGAGGCGAAGTATGGCGTGAAGACGTACCAGGAGTATCGCAACGAATGGACGCAGGCGCCGAAGGAGGGACTGCTGCTGGAGCTGGCCAAGTACGGGCTGGGGCCGCGGGACCTGACGCCGACATTGAATCTGTTCAGCAAAGTGCAGGTGGATGAGACGGGGGCGATGCGGAATGTGCCCGGCAACTCGAAGGCGGGGAGCTATGTGGAACTGCGGGCGGAGATGCCGGTGCTGCTGCTGCTTTCGGCAAATCATCACCCGATGGAGGCGGGCGGGGCGTATGCGCCAAAGCCGGTGCAACTGACGGTGAAGCGGGTGCCGCCGCCGGGGCCGGAGGATGTGTGCCGGGTGTCGCGGCCGGAGAACGGGCGGGGATTTGAATTGACTGCGAGGTGCTGCCGATGAGTACGACGGTGTTGGACGTGACGGTGCTGGCCGGGGACGGCTGGGCCGGGGTGGTGAAGAAGGGACAGACGCTGCGGATGATCGACCTGGAGGGGAATCAGGCGGCGGACACGCTCCTTTATAACGCCCACGATTTCACGGACCGCTATTCGGCGGTGGACACGATCACGGCGCAGGGGAATATCTATCTGACCAAGGGATCAAAGCTGCTGACGCAGAACGGCAACGTGTTGATGACGATCACCGAGGACCTGGTGGGGCGGCATGACACGCTGGGCGGGGCGTGTTCGCAGGAGTCCAACATGGTGCGCTACGACATCGGGAAGCGGTATATGCATGCGTGCCGGCAGACCTTCTTGAAGTACGGTCTGGCGGCGGGGCTGGAGAAGCGGGACCTGACGCACAACATCAACTTCTTTATGAACGTTCCGGTGACGCCGGAGGGGAAATTGACATTCGAAGACGGGCTATCGGCGCCGGGGAAGTATCTGGACCTGTATGCCGAGATGGACACGTTGTTGTTGCTGTCGAATTGCCCGCAGTTGAATAACCCGTGCAACGCGTATAACCCGACGCCTGTGCGACTGGTGGTGACAGAGTAATGATGAACAAAGTACTGATCGCGAACCGCGGCGCCATTGCGTGCCGCATTATCCGGACGCTGCGGCGGATGGGCGTGGGGAGCGTGGCGATCTATTCGGAAGCCGACGCCGGAGCCCGTTTTGTGCGGGAGGCGGATGAGGCGGTGTGCGTGGGGGGCCCGCGCGGGTACCTGGACGTGGACGCCGTGCTGGCGGCGGCGAAGCAGACGGGGGCGCAAGGGATCCACCCTGGGTACGGATTCCTGAGCGAGAACGCGGGGTTCGCCGAGCAGTGCGAGGCGGCGGGGTTGGCGTTCATCGGACCGACACCGGCGCAGATACGCGACTTCGGGCTGAAGCACCGGGCGCGGGAACTGGCGGCGGCGGCGGGCGTGGGGATGCTGCCGGGGACGGGATTGTTGGAGAGGGCCGCGGATGCGGCGGCGGTGGGCTTTCCGTTGATGTTGAAATCGACGGCGGGCGGGGGCGGAATCGGGATGCGGGTGTGCGAGACGGAAGGAGAGCTGGAGGAGGCGTACGCGGCGATTGCGCGGCTGAGCCAGACAAACTTCAAGGAGACGGGAATCTACGCTGAGCGGTTTGTGGAGCGGGCGCGGCATATAGAAGTGCAGATCTTCGGCGATGGGAAGGGGCGGGTGGTGGCGCTGGGAGAGCGGGACTGCTCGGCGCAGCGGCGGAACCAGAAGGTGGTGGAAGAGACGCCGGCGCCGGGATTGACGGCGGAGGTGCGGGCGGCGCTGCTGGGGGCCGCGGTGCGGCTGGGCGAGATGGTGAGCTATCGAAATGCCGGGACGGTGGAGTTCATCTATGACGAAGGGCGGGGGGAGTTCTACTTTCTGGAGGTGAACACGCGGCTGCAGGTGGAACACGGCGTGACCGAAGAGGTGACGGGTGTCGACCTGGTGGAGTGGATGGTGCGGCTGGCGGCGGGGGAGGATCCGGTGCGGGAGGTGCGGCCGGAGGGAGCTTCAATCCAGGTGCGTGTTTACGCGGAGTCCGCGTTGCATGACTTCCGGCCGTGCGCGGGGCTGTTGACGCATGTGGCGTTTCCGGCCGAGGCCCGGGTGGAGACGTGGGTGGAGAGCGGGACGGAGGTATCCACTTATTACGACCCGCTGCTGGCGAAGATCATTGTGCGCGGAGCGACACGGGACGAGGCAGTGGCGAAGCTGCGGGCGGCGCTGGCGGGGACGGTGATTGCGGGGATTGAGACGAACGTGGATTATCTGCGGGCGGTGTGCGGGAGCGCGGCGTTCGCGGCGGGGGCTTTTCCGACGTCGATGCTGAAGCAGTTCGTGTACACGACGCGGGCGGTGGAGGTGATAGAGGGCGGGACGCAGACGACGGTGCAGGACTACCCCGGGCGGCTGGGCTACTGGCACGTGGGTGTGCCGCCGTCGGGGCCGATGGACGACAAGGCGTTCCGGCTGGCGAATGAGATTGTGGGGAACGGGCCGGAGGCGGCGGGGCTGGAGATGTCGCTGATCGGGCCGACACTGAAGTTCCATCACGACGCGGTGATTGCGGTGACGGGCGCCGATATGGGCGTGCCGCGGTGGGAGCCGTTGTTTGTGAAGGCCGGGGAGACGGTGCGGTTCGGTCCGGTGCAGGGGCCGGGGGCGCGGGCGTACCTGGCGGTGCGGGGCGGGCTGGACGTGCCGCTGTACCTGGGGAGCCGGTCGACGTTTATCCTTGGAAAATTCGGCGGGCGGCATCTGCGGCCGGGCGATCTGCTGCGGTTCGGGGATGCGGCGCCGGGCGAGGCGCGGGCGTGCCCGGAGCCGCCGGTGTATGGCAATGCGTGGGAGATCGGCGTGACGTATGGCCCGCACGGGGCGCCGGACTTCTTCACGGACGGCGACATCGAGATGTTCTTCTCGACGGCGTGGCGGGTGCACTATAACTCAGACCGGACGGGAATCCGGCTGCTGGGACCGAAGCCGGAGTGGGCACGGAAGGACGGGGGCGAGGCGGGGCTGCACCCGTCGAACATCCACGACAATGCGTACGCGGTGGGGACGATCGACTTCACCGGGGATATGCCGATCATCCTGGGGCCGGACGGGCCGAGCTGCGGCGGATTCGTTTGCCCGGCGACGATTGTGAAGGCCGAGCAGTGGAAGATGGGGCAGTTGAAGGCCGGGGACACGGTGCGGTTCGTGCGGGTGAACGCTGAACCCGCCGTGCTGCGCGGCGAGGCGCCGGGGATGGTGATCCGGGCGGATGGGGACCGGAACCTGCTGGTGGAGTTCGGGGCGAATCAGCTGGACTTCGAGCTGTCGTTCGCGGCGCATTCGCTGCGGCGGCAGTTGGAGGGGACGCCGGGGATTGTGGACCTGACGCCGGGGATACGGTCGTTGCAGATCCACTACGACGCGGGGAAGCTGAGCCGGGAGGAGCTGTTTGAACGGATCGACGCGGCGCAGGCGCATCCGCTGACGAGCGTGCCGTCGCGGAAGGTGCATCTGCCGCTTTCCTGGGACGATCCGCAGACGCGGCTGGCGATTGAGAAGTACATGCAGGGGGTGCGTGCGGACGCACCGTGGTGCCCGTGGAACATCGAGTTCATCCGGCGGATCAACGGGCTGGAGTCGGTGGACGATGTGTACCGGACGGTGTTTGAGGCGGAGTGGCTGACGCTGGCGCTGGGGGATGTGTACCTGGGGGCGCCGGTGGCGACGCCGATCGACCCGCGGCACCGGCTGGTCACGACGAAGTACAACCCGGCGCGGACGTGGACGCCGGAAAACGCTGTGGGGATCGGCGGGGCTTATCTGTGCGTCTATGGCATGGAAGGGCCGGGCGGGTACCAGTTCGTGGGGCGGACCACGCAGATGTGGAACACCTACCGGGAGCCGAAGCCGTGGCTGCTGGACTTTTTCGACCGGCTGCAGTTCTATCCGGTATCGGCGGAGGAGCTGCTGGCGATGCGGGCGGACCGCGCGTTCGTGCCGCGGATTGAAGAGGGCGAGTTCTGCCTGGAGAAGCACAAGGCGTTCCTGCAATCGATTGCGAAGGAGGCGGCGGAGTTCCAGGAGCGGCGGGACCGGGCGTTCCGGGAGGAGCGGGACCGGTGGGGCGAGTATGTGCCGCCGCCGTTGGACGACATGCCGCCGCCGCCGGAGGATGCGCTGCCGGAGGGAGCGACGGCGGTGCGGTCGCCGATTGCGGCAAGCGTGTGGAGCGTGCCGGTGGAGACGGGTCAACAGGTGAAGGCCGGGGACCGGCTGCTGGTGCTGGAGGCGATGAAGATGGAGCTGGCCGTGACGGCGCCGGCGGCGGGCGAGTTGATCGAGATGCGGTGCGCGCCGGGTGCGCTGGTGCAGCCGGGGCAGGTGCTGGCGGTGCTGCGATGAAGCCGCCGGTGTGGATCTCGGCGATCCCGGAGAAGCAGGCGAAGGAGGGCCCGTTGACGGGCCTTACCTTCGCGATCAAGGACAATATCGACTACGCGGGGGTGCCGACAACGGCCGGCTGCCCGGCGTACGCGTACACGCCGAAGGCGTCGGCGCCGGTGGTCGCATTGCTGGAGGGGGCCGGGGCGAGGGCGGTGGGCAAGACGAATCTGGACCAGTTCGCGACGGGGCTGGTGGGGGTGCGGTCCCCATACGGGGCTTGCGCGAGCGTGTTTCACCCGGAGTATATTTCTGGGGTATCGAGTTCGGGGTCAGCGGTGGCGGTGGCGTCAGGACAGGTGGACTTCGCGCTGGGCACCGACACGGCGGGATCGGGACGGGTGCCGGCGGCGTTCAACAATATTGTGGGTTTGAAGCCGTCGATTGGAGTGCTGTCGACGGAGGGGGTGGTGCCGGCGTGCCTGAGCCTGGACTGCGTGTCGATCTTCACGCGGGACGTGGCAACTGCGCGGCGGGTTTTTCAGGCGGCGCATCCGCGCGGGGAGACGCCGGCGTGGGCGAACGGGCCGTTCCGGTTCGGGGTACCGCAGGCGGCGGAGCTGCAGTTCTTCGGCGACGAGGAGGCGGCGGCACTTTATACCGGGGCGATTGCGCGGCTGGAGGCGGCCGGGGGCACGCGGGTGGAGATCGACTACCGGCCGTTCCGCGAGACGGCGCAGTTGCTATATGCGGGGCCGTGGGTGGCGGAGCGTTTTGCGGCGGTGGGCGAGTTTATTGAGAAGCATCCGGAGGAGACGCATCCGGTGGTGCGGGACATTATCCTGGGCGCGCGGAAGTATTCGGCGATCGACACGTTCCGGGCGATGTACAAGCTGGAAGAGCTGCGGGCGGAAGCGGCGGGGGCGTGGAAGAGCGTCGACGTGCTGCTGCTGCCGACGACCGGGACGACGTACCGGATTGCGGAGGTGGAGGCGGACCCGGTTCGGTTGAACACGAATCTGGGTTACTACACGAACTTTGTGAATCTGCTGAACCTGGCGGCGCTGGCGATACCGGCGGGGTTCCGGCCGAACGGGCTGCCGTTCGGGGTGACGCTGATGGCGCCGGGCGGGAAGGATTGGGGGCTGCTGGACCTGGCGGCGCGGCTGGAGGAGACGCGGGTGACGGTGGTTGGCGCGCATTTGAGCGGGCAGCCGTTGAACCGGCAGTTGACCGAGCGCGGGGCACGTCTGGTGTGGAAGGGGAAGACTGCGCCTGAGTACCGGCTGTACGCGCTGGCCAATACAACACCGCCGAAGCCGGGACTTGTGCGGGAGCCGGGGTTCGCGGGACCGGGAATTGAAGTGGAGGTGTGGGCAATGCCGGTGCAGAACTTCGGGAGTTTCGTGGCGCTGATTCCGCCGCCGCTGGGGATAGGGACGGTGGCGCTGGCCGATGGGAGCAGCGCGCCGGGGTTCATCTGCGAGCCGGCGGGGCTGGCCGGGGCGAAGGAAATTACGGAGTTGGGCGGGTGGCGGGCGTACTTGTCGCAGCGGCCGTAGGGGGCCGCTGCGACGGTTCGTTTGGAGGAGGTTAGAGCTTGCCCTGTTCGGGCTTGGGATCGTCCTTGCCGTTTTTCTTCGAGACGTGATCAATGAGGAGGCCGGCGAGGCCGCCGGCGGCGGCGCCGATGATGGCGCCACGGGTGCGGTTGTCCTTGGAGACGGCTGCCCCGATGGCGGCGCCGGCGGCAGCGGTGGCGCTGACGATGGCGGCACGGCGCTCCTTGGAGTTGTTGTCCTCCTTTTCGGGAGCGGCGGGCGCGTCCTGGCCGAAGGCGAGGGAAGCGGCGAGGACGGGGACGAACAGCAGTTTCTTCACGGGCAACCTCCGCGGAGTTAGACGGCGGGGCGGGGGAAACGTTACGAGCGGGGATTAGAAGTTGGTCTCGGCTTCGGCGTTGAGGCCGGGGCGGTTGAGGATCTGGAGGTCACGGCGGTGGAGGCGGATGAGGCCTTCGTTCTGGAAGCGGCCGAGGTTGCGGGAGACGACTTCGCGGACGGTGCCGAGGCGGTTGGCAAGATCCTCATGGGTTTCGGGCATGGTGAAGGCGGAGGCGCCGGCGGCGTCGGCCATTTCGAGGATGGCGGTGGCAAGGCGCTGGCGGATGCTGCCGAAGGTGATACGTTCGACGAAGCCGACGAGGTGGCGGAGGCGGGAGCTGAAGACGCTGAGGAATTTGAGGGTGAGTTCGGGGTTGCGGCGGCAGCAGGCGAGGAAGTCATCCTTGCGGATGAGCATGGCTTCGCAGGGCTCCTGGGTAATGACAGTGGCTGGGTAGGGGCCGCCGTCGAAGACGGGGACTTCGGCGACGGTGGCGGGTGCTTCCTGGACGGCGAGGACGATCTGGCGTCCGCCGGGGGTGAACTTGTAGATGCGGACGCTGCCGCTTGCGACGACCCAGATGCCTTCGCAGGGCTGACCTTCGTCGAAGAGGGACTCCTTGGCGTCGAAGCGGCGGACGACGGCGACCTTGGCGAGGTGCTCCCGTTCGGTCTGGGGGAGGACGGCGAAGAGATCGATGGAGGAGAGCGCCTGGAGGCTGAGTTGGCTCACCGTTCCATTGTGACTCCGGTTACTGCCGGAATGTTCGATGGCGGCTACAGTTGGGCTGTGCCGATCAAGAGCTACATCGCCTGGCCCGCGCCCGGGAAGGCCACGGAACTGGAAAGCGCGCTGCTGAAGCTACCTGGCTGCGAGGTGCTGGCGGCGGAGAACCGGGAGCTGCTGCTGGTGGTGACCGATACGGCGGGCGAGCCGGAGGAGAAGGCGCTGGGCGCGGCGCTGGAAGAGATTGAGAGCCTGCAATGCCTGAGCCTGGTGGCCGGCGTGACGGAGAAGGAGACCGTATGAATCGCCGGGAGATGATGAAGAAGATGGTGGCGGCGTCGGCCATCAGCGCGGCGGCGCAACTGGTGCCCGGAGTGAGTTTCGGCGCGGCGGCGAAGACGGGTGCGATCGACAACCTGACGTGGAAGAAGGCTCCGTGCCGTTTCTGCGGAACGGGGTGCGGGCTGCTGATCGGGATATCGAACAACCGCGCGGTGGCGGTGAAGGGGGACCCGGCGAGTCCGGTGAACAAGGGGCTGTGCTGTGTGAAGGGCTACCACTCGGTGATGGCGCTTTACGGGGCGGACCGGTTGACGAAGCCGCTGGTGCGGAAGAACGGGAAGCTGGTGCCGGTATCGATGCAGGAGGCGCTGGACCTGGTGGTGGCGAAGATGAAGGAGTCGAGTGCGCAGCATGGCAAGGACTCGGTGGCGATTTATGGGTCGGGGCAGTGGACGATACCGGACGGCTACATGGCGTCGAAGCTGTTCAAGGGCGCGATCGGGACGAACAATGTGGAGGGGAACGCGCGGCTGTGCATGGCGAGCGCGGTGACCGGGTTCATGACGAGTTTCGGCATGGACGAACCGATGGGTTGTTACGAGGATATCGACCACGCCGACGTGTTCATCCTGTGGGGCAACAACATGGCGGAGATGCACCCGGTGCTGTTCAGCCGGATGCTGGAGCGGCGGCAGCAGAAGCCCGGAACGCTGATTGTGGACCTGGCGACGCGGACGACGCGGACGAGCATGGCGGCGGACCGTTCGCTGCTGTTTCTGCCGCAGACGGACCTGGCGATTGCGAACGCGATTGCGTATGAGCTGATCCGGAACAACTGGCTGCACAGCGCGTTCCTGAAGAACCATGTGAGTTTCCACGCGGGGAAGACGAATATCGGCTACGGGACGGAGGACAAGTTCTCCTTCACCGACGAGCCGCGGACGATTGCGTTCGCCGATTACAAGAAGGCGCTGGAGGAGTACACGCCGGAGAAGGTGGAGAAGCTGTCGGGCGTGCCGGCGAACGACATCCGGTTCCTGGCGTCGCTCTATGGGGATCCGAAGCGGCGGGTGGTGAGCTACTGGTGCATGGGAATGAACCAGCACACGCGGGGGACGTGGATCAACAACCTGGTGTACAACCTGCACCTGCTGACGGGGAAGATTTCGACGCCGGGCAACAGTCCGTTCTCGCTGACCGGGCAGCCGAGCGCGTGCGGAACGGTGCGGGAGGTGGGGACGCTGACGAACCGGCTGCCGCACGGCGAGGTGACGAACGCGAAGGACCGGGAGCTGGCGGCGAAGATCTGGAAGGTGCCGGTAGCGAACATCGCGCCGAAGCCGACGCTGCATACGGTAGAGATGTTCCGGGCGCTGGACCGCGGGGATTTGAAGTTCCTGTGGATACAGGTGACGAACCCGATGGTGACGATGCCGAAGACGAAGCGGTACCGGGACGGGGCGAAGAAGGAAGGTCGGTTCGTGGTGGTGTCGGACGTGTACCCGACGCCGACGACGGACGTGGCCGACGTGGTGCTGCCGAGCGCGATGTGGATTGAGCGGGAAGGAATGTTCGGGAACTCCGAGCGGCGGACGCAGCACTGGGAGAAGATGGTGGACCCGCCGGGCGAGGCGATGAGCGACACGTGGCAGTTGATAGAAGTTGCGCGGCGGCTGGGGCACGGAAAGCTGTTCCCGTACAAGCCGGAGACGCACATTCGCGAGATCTGGGAGGAGTACCGGCAGTTTCATCGCGGGCCGGACCATGAGATGGCGTCCTATGAAGAGCTGCGGCAGCGGCCGGGGATCATGTGGCCGTACGTGAACGGGAAGGAGACGAAGTGGCGCTACAACCCGAAGTATGACCCGGCGGCGAAGCAGGGCGGGACGCACCACTTCTACGGGAAGGCGGACCAGCGGGCGTGGATCTGGTTCCGGCCGTATGAGCCGGCGGCGGAGTCGCCGGACAAGGAGTATCCGTTCTGGCTGAACACGGGGCGGGTGGTGGAGCACTGGCACACGGGTTCGATGACGCGGCGGATTCCGGTGCTGCATCAGGCGGTGCCGAATGCGTATGTGGAGCTACATCCGGCCGATGCCAAGAGGATCGGAGTGAAGAACGGGGACCGGGTGAAGCTGGTATCGAGGCGGGGCTCGCTCGTGCTGCCGGCGTTGATCGACCGGCGGGGCCGTCCGCCGGAAGGGCAGGTGTTCGTGCCGTTCTTCGATGAGAACCTGTTGATCAATGAATTGACGCTGGATGCGTTCTGCCCGATATCGAAGCAGCCGGATTATAAGAAGTGCGCGGTGCGGGTGGAGAAGGCGGTATGAAGGCGGGAGGGAAAGACCGGTATTGGAGCATCGCGATAGCTACGGTATTGATGGCCGCGGCCGTGTTTGTGATCGGAAACGCGATGGGCGCGGGGGAGCGGGAGGCGCTTGTGCCGGCGGCGAGCGGAGAGAAGCCGCTACCGATTCTGACGGAAAGCGGCGTATTCGAGCGCTCCGACAAGGGCGCGGCGCTGCGAGATGTGAAGCCGGGACCGGGGCAGCCGGACCGGAAGCTGGGAGAGTATTACGCAAGGCGGGCGTACCCGGGCGGGCCGCCGGTGATTCCGCATCAACTGTTCGATGACAAGAGCATGGGCGGGAAGAGCTGCCTGGGCTGCCACCTGGACGGAGGATGGATGCCGATGTTCAAGGCGTTCACGCCGGTGACGCCGCATCCGGAGCTATCGAACTGCCGGAGCTGCCATGTGCGGCCGGAGGGGAAGACGACTTTCCGGACGACGACGTTTGCGGCGGCCGGGACGGTGGAGCTGCCGAAGGGAGCGCTGCCCGGGGCGCCGCCGCGGATTCCGCATGAACTGGTGATGCGGTCCAACTGCGTGGCGTGCCATGCGGGGCCTGCGGCGCCGGCCGAGATTCGGACGACGCATCCGGAGCGGGCCAACTGCCGGCAGTGCCATGTGGAAGGGGCGCAGGCGGCGCCGGAGTTTTTGCGGGCCGGAGAGTCTTCGGTCCATGGGGGGCGGCCGTGAGATACGCGCTCCCGATTCTCGCTGCGTTGATGCTGGCCGGATGCGGCGGCGGACACGGCCGCGAACCCCACGCGGGTTCTTCCCACGCCGGCCTGCTTGCCACCCTTGAGCAGGCGGGCACGGCGGAGGGAACGCCCGCGCTGCAGGCGGAACCGCGCAGCGTGCAGATGACGCGGTTCCCCTGCGCGCGGTGCCATGACAAGCCGATGGCGGTATTGAAGCAGACCAGGCCGGCCGCGCACTGGGAAGTGAAGCTGGAACACGCGGCCGGTTTGATTACCGAGTGCAAGACGTGCCACACGGAGAACACGGCGGCGTCACTGCATTTATTGAACGGCAAGGAAGTGAGTTTCGATGCGAGCTATGAGCTTTGCGCGCAGTGCCATTCGCGGCAGGTGTCGGATTGGCGAGGCGGGGCGCACGGGAAGCGGACGACGGGATGGGGCGAGGAGCGGCGGGTGTTGAGCTGCACGGGATGTCACAATCCGCACCGGCCGAGCCTGGCGCCGCGGTGGCCGGCGTCGAAGGGCGGGGCAAAGGAGGTGGCGCCATGAGCGAGTCCCCATTTCCGATCCTGCAGGACAAGCCGATGGACCGGCGCGGCGCGATGGCAACGATGGGCGGAATGCTGGCGGCGGGGCTGGGGGTGCTGCAGACCTCGTGCAGCCCGCTGGCGACGGCAGCGGAGAAGGAGAAGGCCAAGCTCGATTGGGAGGCCTATTTCCAGAAGCATTTCCAACTGATGACGGACGAGGAGAAGACGGATGCTGTGCGCCGGCTGGAGCGGAGCTACGAGCTGAACACGGGCGAGCGGATCCGGGTGAGCGCGGAAGGGGCGAAGGAGCAGGTGCTGTTCGGGTATGCGTTCAACATCTCCAAGTGCCGCGGGTACATGGACTGCGTGAAGGCATGCATCCAGGAGAACAACCAGGACCGGGCGAGCGGGATGGCCTATATCCGGATTCACGAGATGAAAAAGGGCTCGATGAATTTTGAAGGAGCGAGCGACGAGTTCTTCCACCAGGTTCCGGCGGCGGGCCACTTCTACATGGGCACGCAGTGCTTCCACTGCCAGAACCCGCCGTGCGTGGATGTGTGTCCGGTGAAGGCGACGTGGATGGAGCCGGACGGGATTGTGGTGGTGGACTACAACTGGTGCATCGGGTGCCGGTACTGCATGGCGGCGTGCCCGTACGACGCTCGGCGGTTCAACTGGGCGGACCCGGTGGTGCCGGCCGAAGAGGTGAACCCGAACCAGCACTACCTGGGCAACCGGCTGCGGAAGAAGGGTGTGGTGGAGAAGTGCACGTTCTGCGTGCAGCGGTCGCGCGACGGGAAGAACCCGGCGTGTGTGGAGGCGTGTCCCACGGGGGCGCGGGTGTTCGGCAACCTGCTGGATCCGGGCAGCGAAATTCGCTGGATTCTGGCGAATAAAAAGGTCTTCCGATTGAAAGAGGACCTCGGCACGGAGCCGAAATTCTGGTACTTCATGGACTGACTGATGCGGACACTACGGGCATTTTTTAGCGACGCGCTGCGCGAGGCCACCCAGGGCTCGACGGCCTACCACGCCTGGATGGGCGTGTTGACGTTACTGATGTGCTGCGGCGCGTGGGCCTATTCGGTGCAGTTGCGCGAGGGGCTGGCGGTGACCGGGCTAAATGACCACGTGAGCTGGGGATTCTACATTTCGAACTTCACGTTTCTGGTGGGCGTGGCGGCAGCGGCGGTGATTCTGGTGATGCCGACCTACGTGCTGAAGGACCATGACTTCCACAGCGCGGTGCTGATCGGGGAGGCGATGGCGGTGGCGGCGCTGGTAATGGCGATCGCCTTCGTGGTGGTGGACGTGGGCGGACCGGCGCGGCTGTGGCATCTGCTGCCGGGAATCGGGGTGATCAACTTCCCGCGGTCGCTGCTGGCATGGGACATTCTGGTGCTGAACGGCTACCTGGCGCTCAACCTGGGCGTGCCGTTCTACCTGCTGTATTCGCACTGGCAGGGCAAGGAGGCGGACAAGCGTTACTATGTGCCGGTGGTGCTGCTGTCGATTGCGTGGGCGGTGAGCCTGCACCTGGTGACGGCGTTCCTGTACGCGGGATTGCCGGCGCGGCCGTTCTGGAACTCGTCGCTGCTGGGGCCGCGGTTCCTGGCGACGGCGTTCACGGCGGGGCCTGCGCTGATGATCCTGGTGCTGACGATGATTCGACGTTTCGGCGGCTATCCGGTGTTGCCGGAGACGATTCAGAAACTGTCACTGGTGGTGACGGTGGCGGCGCAGATCTGTGTGGTGATGTCGATTTCCGAACTGTTCGTGGAGTTCTACCGGGACACGCACCATGGGATGAGCGCGCGGTATCTGTTCTTCGGCATCGGGGAGAAGCGGGCGCTGGTGCCGTGGATCTGGACATCGATCGGGTTGATTACGACAGCAACGGTGCTATTGACGCTGCACCGGCTGCGGGCGCGGGCGGGGGTGCTGTACACGGCGTGCGTGATGTTGTTCTTCGGCATTCTGATTGAAAAGGGGATCGGCACGATTATCCCCGGGTTCATACCGGAGCCGTGGGGCAAGATCCACGAGTATGCGCCGTCGTGGGTGGAACTGACGGTGGCGATGGGGGTGTGGGCGATGGGGGCGTTTGTCTTTACGGTGCTGGCGAAAGTGGCGATCCCGATTGAGATGGGCGCGCTGCGGCATCAGGCGGACACCTAGGGAACGGCTAAGGGATTCGGAAGCGGGGAGTAGGAGTCAAGTCCCGATTCGTTCGGTACCTTGGCGGGATTGGGGCGAGCAGATGGTCCCATTACTCTTATCTCAGGTTTCGAATCAATGACCGCAAAGACCGCAGTTCTTTCAACGATATTCAGTCTGGTTTCGCTGGCGCAGGCCGGGAGGGAGGGGTTGGAGAGCAAGCTGACACACGACCTCCGAAGCTCCTCCGTGGGGCAGACGGACGAGGTGGATGTCGTCATCCGTTATCGGGAGAGTGGCAGCCGCGAGGGGCGGGGCCGTTGGAAGGAAGTGGGGATGGGCGCGGAGCGGGTGCGCCGGAGCGAGCTGCAGCGGCTGGCGCAGGATCCGGACGTGGAATACGTGGCGCCGGACCGGACCGTAGGGGCGACGCATTTTCCGCCGTGGATGTACATGGAGGCGCTTGGTTATCGGTTTGCGGGGATGACGGTGCCGGACAAACCGTCGCACACAGGGAACGGCATATTCGTGGCGGTGATCGACAGCGGCGTGAATCCGGATGCGTACCTGAATGCGGCGCCGGGCTGCACGGTGAGCCGCGTGGTGCACCACAAGAACTTCGTGGCGGGCGAGACCACGACAGCGGACATCTATGGCCATGGGACGCACATTGCCGGGATTATCGGCGGCGACGGCACCTGCCTGGGTGGCAGCACGGCGACGCCGTTGAACGCGGTGGCTCCGAAGGTGAAGATCGTGAATCTTCGCGTACTGGATTCGCGCGGCAGGGGGACGGACAGCGCGGTGATTGCGGCGATAGACTACGCCATCAAGCTTCGAAAGGCCGGCACGTTCCCGATCCGCGTGATCAATTTGTCGCTGGGGCGCCCGGTACGGGAGAGCTTCCGGTATGACCCGTTGTGCCAGGCGGTGGAGAAGGCTTGGAAGGCCGGGATCGTCGTGGTGGTGGCGGCCGGCAACGGCGGCCGGGACAACCGGCTGGGGACGGACGGATATGGAACAATCGGCTCGCCGGCGAACGATCCGTATGTGATTACCGTGGGCGCCACGCGGATGGTGGGCCATACGGGGGTGCAGGACGATACAGTGGCGTCGTATAGCTCCAAGGGGCCGACGGCAGTGGACCATGTGATGAAGCCAGATGTGGTGGCGCCGGGGAATGTGGTTTACTCACGGCTGAACCGGTCTCACTACCTGGTGCAGTCCTACCTCTCGAACGCGGTGATGGTGGGAGTGGGCGGGACATCGATTGGCGATATGTTTCTGCTGAGCGGAACGAGCATGGCGGCGCCGATGGTGACGGGCGGAGTGGCGATGCTGCTGGAAAAGGATCCAGCGATGACGCCGGACCAGATCAAGGCGCGGCTGATGAAGACGGCGTTCAAGGCGATGGTTCCCGGGGCGTCGATCATGGATTCCTTCAGCGGCGCCACCTATCAGGTGACGCACGACGGGTTGACGGTGGGGGCGGGGCATGTGGACCTGAAGGCGGCGCTGGCGTCGAACGAGAAGCCTTCGTCGCGGCTGGCGGCGCTATCGCCGTGGCTGTCGTGGACAGACGGGAAGGCACAGGTGAACTACAAGTACTCATCGATCCGGACGACGCCGGTGTGGAGTGATTCGGTGTTGTGGGGCGAGTCGGTGGTCTGGGGTCCGCTGGTGATGCAGAGCGGGAGGCTAGTGGCGCCGTCGAGCGTGTTGTGGGGCGAGTCGACGCAGGCCGGATTCTCGGTCTTGTGGGGAGATTCGGTACTGTGGGGCGAGTCGGTGTTGTGGGGCGAGGCAACAACCACAATTCGAGGGTTGTTTGACGAGACGTTATCGATCCGCGGCGACCGGTAGAACCGCGCGCAAAACGGAAAAACCCGCCCCCGTGTGGGGGGGGGTTTTTAAGTTTTGGGCGAAAAATTTTTGGGAACGAAGTAGGGGG
>CAZWDD010000025.1:0-29351 GCA_964632345.1 uncultured Solibacteraceae bacterium
CGGCGACGACACGCCCAGCGGCTCGGGTACCTATGCCTACGTCGATGGCGAAGAAAAGCTGTATCTCGTTCCCGTTTCCACGAAGTCTGCGCTCGAGAAGACCTGGCGTGATCTCCGTGACAAGCGCCTGCTGCCGTTCGACAGCGCCAAGTTGACCCGCGTCGAACTCAACGCGAAGGGCGGCCCCGTGGAGTTCGGCAGAAACAGCGCCAACGCCTGGACGGTTCTGAAGCCGCGCCCGGTTCGAGCCGACAACGCGGCAGTCGAGGAACTGGTCCGCAAACTTCAGGAAGCCCGCATGGAGATCACTAACGATACCGAGGAGGAGGCCGGCTATCCAGCCAGGTTTGCCGCTGCTGCGCCCGTCGGTGTGGCCAAGGTGACCACCGAGTCCGGCACCATGCAGATTGAAGTCCGCAAGGGCAAAGAAAACGACTATTACGCCAGGTCTTCGGCCGTCGAAGGTATCTTCAAAACGACGAGCGAACTCGGCGAAGGGCTCGGCAAAGGCTTCGACGACTTCCGCAATCGGAAGCTCTTCACGTTCGGCTTCAATGAACCGGAGCGTGTCGAAGTGAAGCAGGATGGCGCGGCCCATCTGTTCACCAAATCCGGCGCCGACTGGAAGCGCGACGGCAAGCCGGTCGACCCCGGCTCCGTGCAGCAGATCATCGACCGCCTGCGCGAACTCACCGCAACGAAGTTTGCCGACTCAGCGGCCGGCGCCATCGCCGCCGAATACTCGATCGCGATGCCCGGCGGCAAGGACGCGGAATCCGTCACCGTTACCCGGCAGGGCGACGCCTATTTCGCGCGCCGCGCCGGGGACAGTGAAGTGTATGTGCTCGATGCCGCGGCCGTCGGCGAAGTCAAACGCCTCGCCTCCGAGGCGAAGGAACTCCCGGCTCCGTCCGGCCAACAAACGAAGAAGTAGACGGGTTATTCGGCCTCGGGCGGCGTCAGCGTCTTCGCGTCGCGATAGAGCCGCTCCAGGTCGTAATACCCTCGCGCCTGTTCGCTGAAAATGTGGATCACCAGATCGCCGTAGTCCATCAGAATCCATTCGGCGTGCGTGGTGCCTTCAACGGCCAGCGGGCGCTCCCCATGCTCTTCCTTAAGGCGCTTCTCGATCTCATCGCAAATCGCCTGATTCTGCCGCGGATTCCGCCCGTGGCAGATGAAAAACACGTCGGCCATCGTCGTGATGCCGCGCAAATCCAGCACGCGAATGTCGATCGCCTGCTTCTCCTGCGCCGCGTGATAGGCGGTTTCCCACGTCGGGTTCAAATCTTCGGCGGTGACGTCGAGAACTTCTGCGACGGTCTCCGCGGTGGGCGGGGCGGTAACCCGCTTGGTCTGCTTTCGGGGCGTGCGTGCCTGCAAATACTGCTCCTGATCCTTTGTCGTACTACACTTAAGAGTATAGTGCGGTTCCAACGCGGTACGTGTGTCTGTCTGCTGGCGGCCTGCGCCCTGTTCGCGGGCGAAGCGGCAACCGTGCGTCAGGCGCGTGAGAACCTGGAGCAGACGCGCAAGCTGGTGGACGCCGGCGCCGCGTCTCGCAAGCAACTCCTACAGGCCGAAGAACTGTACCGCCAGGCTCAGGACGACGTGCTGCTCGCCGAAATGCTCGATGCCCGCATCGCCGTCGAGGACCTTACCGAAGAGCAGTCCTCCAATGCTGTCGCCGCCGCCACACGGCGCCTGGACCGCCATCGCGCGCGCCTCGTCTCCCAGTCGGCGCTCGTCGCCGAGGGCGTCGCCCCACGGACGTCGCTCGTCCCCCTCGAAGAGGAGATCGACCGCGCCCGCAAGATCGTTGCCGCCATGGAAGACCGCGCCCGCAGTCTCGGCGAAATCGCCGCCATGATTCGCGCCGAAGAGGAGGTGGCCGAGGTGCAGCCCGCCGAACCCTCCATCGCCGATGGCGTCATCGCCCGCATCACCCGCTTCCAGGGCGAGAACCGCTTTGCCACCGAGGACTTCAAGCGCGTCGTGCTCGAATTCGAGAAGAAGTTTGACCGCAAACTCCCCGTCAGCGCCCGGGGCGAGACCGCGCTCCACCGTTCGATGGGCTTCGATCATCGCGGCCGCGTCGATGTTGCCCTCAATCCGGATGGCGTCGAGGGCCGCTGGCTGATGCGTTTCCTCGAACAGCAGAAGATCCCCTTCTTCGCCTTCCGCACCGCCGTGCGCGGCCAGGCCACCGCTCCCCACATCCACATCGGACCGCCGTCCACCCGCATCCGCTTCTCGGACTGATCCTGCCCATGCACAATCCGCAACTCACCGTCCGCATCTCTGATGTTGAGATCCAGAATCGTGTCGCCGAACTCGGCGCGCGGATCACCGCCGACTATCCCGACGGCGACCTCATTCTCGTCGGCATTCTGAAGGGTGCTTTCATCTTTCTCGCCGACCTCGCCCGCGCCATCCGCCGGCCCGTCCGCCTGGAGTTCATGGGTATCTCCAGCTATGGCAAAGGCAAGACCAGCTCCGGCGAAGTCAAGGTCACCAAGGATCTCGACGCCTCCATCGAAGGCGCACACGTCATCATCGTCGAAGACATCGTCGATACCGGCGTCACGTTGAACTACCTCATCGGCCTGCTCGGCAATCGCAAACCCGCATCCATCCGCATCGCCGCCCTGCTCGATAAGCCCGAACGGCGGATACGGCCGGTGCAGGCAACCTACACCGGCTTCTCCATTCCCGATGAGTTCGTGGTGGGCTACGGCCTTGACTTCGCCGAGGACTACCGCGGACTCAAGGACATCTGCGTCTTAAGCGGATCGGATTAGAGCTTCGGCTTCGGCGCCGGCAGATCTCGCGCCTCGCAGACACTCTGGAATCCCGCCCGATTGTGTGCGCCGTCGCAGAAAGGCTTGTTCTCGGAGGCGCCGCAGCGGCAAAGCGAAATCACCGTGCGTCCGGCCAGGCCGAACTCCTTGCCCGTCGGATCCTGAATCGTGAACTCCCCTTCCAGCCGGAGAGGACCGTTGTTGTTTACTGTAACTTTGGTGGACATTGTTTCGATGGTAACAGGGCCGGGACTACAATCGAGTTATGCCGTCCAGGCAGTGTCTGCTCTTTCTGCTGGCGCTTGCCGTCGGCGCGCAGGAACTTGCGCCCGAAGTGCTGCTGCTGGCCCGCATCAAGCGGCACATGGCCCAGGTGCTCAGCCGCCAGCCGAACTACACCTGCCTGGAAACCATTGAACGTTCCCGCCGCTCCGGTAAGAGCCGCCGCTTTGAACTTGTCGACGCGCTCCATCTGGAAGTGGCCGTCGTCGACGGCAAGGAGATGTTCTCCTGGCCCGGTGAGCGCGAGTTCCGGGATCGTGACCTGCGCGAACTCGCCCCCACCGGCGCCATCGGCAACGGCAGTTTTGCCATTCATGCCCGCAGCGTCTTCATGTCCGAAAAGCCGCTCATCACCTACCAGGGGGAGGAGCAGGACGCCGGGCGCACCCTGGTTCGCTACGACTATTCGGTCCCCCAGTACCGCAGCGGCTACCGCCTTCGCGTCGGCAAAGCCGAGGGCATAATGGGCTACCGCGGTTCGTTCTGGGTGGACCGCGAGACGCTCGATCTGGTCCGTCTCGCCGTCGAATCCACCGAGATACCCCCGCACATCCCCCTCAAACACACCAGCGATGCGATGCGCTACGCCCGCGTTCCCATCGGCGACGCGACGTTTCTGCTTCCCCTGTCCGCCGAAATGGTCATGCAGGATTTCTACGGTGGAGAGAACCGCAACGTCATCACCTTCTCCCGCTGCCGGCAGTACTCCGGGGAGTCTTCGCTCTCCTTCGACGAGGCGCCGGAGGACCCCACGCCCCTGCCCGCCGCTCCACCTGCTCCCGTCACGCTACCCGAAGGGTTGCTCGTCGAAATCGAACTCCAGACCCCCGTCAGTTTTCCCGGCAGCGCCATCGGTGATGAGATCCAGGGCCTCGTCCATCGCAACGTGAAGCGCAAAGGAGTGGTGGTGATTCCCAAGGGCGCCGTTGTCCGGGGCAACGTCGCTCTGCTCGAACGGCGCCGCGACATACGCGGGCAGGTGCGCGTTCTCGTCGCCCTTGCCTGGCGCGAAATTTCCTTCGATGGCAAATCCGGCCCATTCGAGGGACAATTGGAAGAAGGCGGCGCGATTCCGGCGAGTGATATCTCCAATCGCGGCCTCTACCTTCGTCCCGGATTGCGGGAGCGAAGTATGCTGCCGCACCGCGATGTCTTCTACGTCAGAAAGGATACCCTGAACCTCCCGCGCGGTCTGCCGCTGTTGTGGCGTACGGGCGGTTCCGGAAAAAAACAGCCGTGATCCAGTTCACTCTTGAGACCGATAAAGCCCTGTTCGAAAAGGCCATGCGCTTTTCGCAGAAGCAGGTGAAACGTCTGATCGACAATCAACCCGGCTTCTATCCCATGTACACCAAGGACGGAAAGTGGAAGCACGATGGCCCGGTCTGGACCCGCTGGTGCGACGGCTTCCTCCCCGGCATGATGTGGCTCTTCCGCCGCTACGAAGCCGAGACCAACGGCAAGGATCCCGAATACTGGTACACAAAGGCGGTCGACTACACCAAGCCGCTTGAGAAGCGCAAACAGGACCGCGAGGCACACGATCTCGGCTTCATCTTCCAGTCGTCCTACTACCGCTGGTTTCTCGTCGACCGCGATCCGAAGCTCGAGGAGGTGGTCGTCGAGGCCGGCAAGACGCTCGCCCAGCGCTATCGCGACAAGGGGAACTATCTTCGCTCCTTTGTTGCCGAGAACTCCCTTTTCATCGACATCATGATGAATGTCGGCATCGTCTTCTACGCTGCCCGCGCCACCGGCGATAAGCAACTGCGCGAAATCGCCACCCGCCACTCTCTCACTACCCGCCGTTTCCTCGTTCGCGGCGACGGCTCAACCGCGCACGAAGGCCTCTTCGATATCGAGACCGGTGAGTTTCTCAAGGAGGCCACCCAGCAGGGCTACCGCGCCGACTCCTGCTGGTCACGCGGCCTTGCCTGGGCCATGTACGGCTTCTCCACCGCCTACGAATACAGCCGCGATCCGCACTTCCTGGAAACCGCCGAGGATTGCGCCGATTACTACGTCACCCATGCCATGCCCGACGGCATGGCGCCCTGGGACTTCAACGCCCCGGCCGAGCAGCGCAAGCAGATCGATACCTCCGCTGCCGCCATCGTCGCCTGCGGCATGCTGCGCCTCAGCCGCCTGCTCCACGATCCCGTCAAAGGCCATTTCTACTGGAATACCGGGGTCCGGATCCTACGGACGCTCTGCCAGCACCATCTCGCCGACAAGGACAAGGAGTGGGAGGGTATCCTCAAGGGCGGTGTCTACCACATGCAGAAAGAGCTAGGCGTCAACGAATCCGTGATGTGGGGGGACCACTTCTTCGTCGAAGCGCTTGAGCACGTCCTGCGCCGCATCTGACGGCTTACGGCTGCGGAATCTCCGGTGAGACCGTCACGGAAAGCTTCGTGCCAATGATCTCTCCGGAGATTACCATCTCCACCCGCCGGTTCTTCTGCCGGTTCGCCGCCGTATCATTCGGCGCGATCGGCTGCGTCTTGCCCAGACCGCGCGCCGTCACCGAGTCGCCGTTCAGGCCCTGCGCGATGAGATACTCCCGCACCGTAGCCGCCCGGTTTTCCGACAGCTTCTGATTGAACTCCTCGCTGCCGATCGCATCCGTGTGGCCTTCGACATCCAGCCGCAGCCCCGGGTGCGCCAGCACAATGCCCGAAATCTTGGCCAGCTTCTCCCGCGTCTCCGGACGCAGCGTGTACTTCCCGAAGTCAAAGAGAACGTCCGACATGTTGACGATCAGCCCGCGCGCCGTGTCGCGCGTCTCCAGAATCAGGTTGAACTGGTCGAGCAGCTGCTTGCGCAAGGCGGTCTTTTCATCCTCGGCCTTCTGGCGCAGCCGTTCGGCCTGCGCCGCTGCCTGCCGTGCGTTTTCCGCCTCCGCCATTGCCGCCGCGCGTGCGGCCTCCGCCTCGGCCTTGGCCCGTTCAGCGGCGGCCCGCGCTTCATTGGCCTCGGCCGTTAGCTTTCGCGCCAGCGCCGCGGCCTCTTCTGCCTCGCGCTTTGCCTTCTCCGCCGCCAGTCGGTCCGCCTCGGCCTCCGCGCGCGCCTTCTCTGCCGCCGCCCGGCGAGCCTCTTCTTCCCGTGCCCGCTCCGCCGCCTCCCGTGCCCGTCTTGCCTCTTCCTCGGCCTGCGCACGCGCCGCGGCTTCGCGCGCCGCCGCTGCTGCCCGTTCGTTGGCCAGCTTTTCTTCCTCCCGCCGCTTCACCGTCAACATCCGCGCATCCTCGGCCGTCTGCACCGCCTCCCGCGCAATCATCGACACAGGCTTGTTCCCAGCCTTCCGGGCCTGATACCCCTCCGCCTGCGCCAGCAGGTCGGCCGCCTTCCGCAGCGAGTCGGCCGCGTACTTCTCCGCCCCTGTCGCCCGTGCGATGTGCAGCGCGCTCCGTGCCTCATACAACTCCAACGGCACCTTCGGCTCCATCACCGGCCGCGGCCCGGCCAGCGCCGCGTACTGCCCGCGTTGCAATAGTTCAAACTTCGCGTCGATCTCGTCCACCTTTCCCACCGTGTCCGGCCGCACCGCGTTCTCCAACACAATCACGTCGCTCGGCCTCGTCACCGCGAAATATGGCTCTGCCGTCACGATCAACCCGAACGCCTGCAGTTCAGTGGTCACGTTCAGCTTTCCGTTCGTTCCGTTCAGCAGGATCTCGCCCAGGTTCGTGGCGCGTCCCTCCGGTGTTACCGCCCACAGAACGTACGTCAGGTACTCGGAGCCATGGATATAAGCCGGTTGCATGTTCCGGTACTCCACTTCGATCTCGATATACCCCTGCTTGCTCTCGACCTTGGCCTCGCCCTTGGCGGCCGGCATCACCGACGTTCCCTTGAGGTCGATCTTGGTCGACCCGCTCCGGTGCCGGTAGTTGATCGCTTTCGCCGTCTTAGCAACGACGTCCACTTTGAACGTAACCATCGGTGCGCCGGCGTCCGCCGGCTGCTGCGCGGTCAGCACACTACAGGCAATTACGGCGGCCAGCGCGCGGCGATAATCCATTGCTCTCCTCCACGGAAACTCGTTTCCCGTCTCTCTATTGTGGACGCATCGCGACGGGGTTGTGTTGCACGGGCCTTGGTAGGAGTAACATAGCAGGGTTCCCATGTGGCAGCAAAACTACACTCCCATCGGCGATAGTCTCGCCCTGTCGGCCTCCGTGGCCGCCCTCCCGATCCTCGTTCTGCTCCTGATGCTGGGCGTCTTCCGAAAGCCCGCCTGGGTCGCCGGGCTCTCTGGCCTTGCCGCCGCCGCCGGGGTCGCGTTGTTCGGCTATGGAATGCCGGCCCCCACGGTGGTTGGCGCCGCAACCTTCGGCGCCGCTTTCGGACTCCTGCCCATCGGCTGGATCGTCTTCTCCGCGATTCTGCTCTACCGCCTTACCGTTGAGACCGGGAAATTCGAGATCATCAAGGATTCCGTCGGCAGCCTCACCCCGGACCGCCGCCTGCAGGCCCTGCTCATCGCCTTCGCCTTCGGTGCCTTCATCGAAGGCGCCGCCGGCTTCGGCAGCCCCGTCGCCGTGGCCGCTGCCATGCTCACCGGCCTCGGGTTTTCTCCCTTTTATGCTGCCGGCATCTGCCTGCTTGCCAATACCGCACCGGTAGCTTTCGGTTCCATCGGCATCCCTGTCACCACGCTTGCCCTGACCACCGGGTTGCCCGTCAAGGAACTCAGTGGTGCCGTCGGGCGGATCTGCGCCCCGCTTTCGTTCTTCGTCCCGTCCTATCTGATTATGGTGATGGGTGGTTGGAAGGCCCTGCGTGGGGTGCTCCCCGCTGCGCTCATTTGTGGCGGCGCCTTCGCCGGCCTCCAGTTTGCCGTTTCCAACTACATCGGCGCCGAACTCGTCGACATCACCAGCTCGCTTGCCGCCATCGCCTCGCTCGTCATCCTGTTCAAGCTTTGGAAGCCCTCTGATTCCTTCCACCTGGAAGGCGAATCTGCGGAGGCCCCCGCACTGCGCAAGCACAGTCCCAAGGAGCTCTTCTGGGCCTGGATGCCGTATCTCCTGCTCGTCGTCTTTGTTCTCATCTGGGGGCAGGAGGGCGTCAAAGCTACTCTGAACTCCTACACGATCAACATCCCCTGGCCCGGCCTGCATAACCTCGTCGAACGTGTCCCGCCCACTGTCGGTCAGCCCTCTCCCTATGCCGCGGTCTATGCGTTCAGCTGGCTCTCGGCCGCCGGTACGGCCTGTGTCCTGGCGACCATCCTGGCGGCCTTCCTGCTCGGTGTGCCCGGACTCCTTCCGAAACTCCTCCGCGATACGTTCCAGCAACTCGCCAAGCCGCTGCTGACCATCTCCAGCGTCCTCGGCCTCGCCTTCCTGATGAACTACTCCGGCGCCACCGCCACACTCGGCCTCGCCTTTGCGTCCACCGGCGCGACCTTTCCGTTCTTCAGCGCCCTGCTCGGCTGGCTTGGCGTCTTCCTTACCGGCAGCGACACCTCCGCCAATGCCCTGTTCGGCAACCTGCAGGTGGTAACGGCAAACCGGCTCGGCCTCGACCCCGTTCTCATGGCCTCGGCAAACTCCGCCGGCGGCGTCATGGGTAAGATGATCAGCCTGCAGAGCATCGCTGTCGCCGCCGCCGCCACAGGAATGAGATCCGACGACGAGGCCAAGCTCTTCCGCTTCACCCTGCGGCACAGCATCTTTCTGGCCTCGTTGATCGGGCTATTAACCGTCGCCTACGCCTACTGGCTCTAGCCTACCGCTCCGTCTCTACCAGCGTCACCCAGAATGCGCCGTCCGGACCGTCAAAGGCCAGCCGCTTGTTCCGGTTTGCGCCGCATACCCGCACCGAGTACTTCGAACCCTCAACCACCGACGGGATCGAGAGGCTGACTCCCCGCGGCAGCACCGACTTTAAGTTCCCGCCGATCATATTGGCCAGTTCTCCGAGTGCATCGCACACATCGTTGTCGAACTCGACCGGCTTCGGTATCCGCATCAACCGCGCGGTGAACTCGTAGGCCATCTTCAGCGGGCACTCGATCAGGATCGCTCCTGTCCAGACTCCGGCAAAGTAAACGGCGCAGGTTACCCGGTGCTCCTGCACCGAGTACGGTTCCTCGCCCTGAAACACCGGATAGGCCGTCATCGTTTGAAGGACGTCCTGCACGATTCGGAACACCTCCGTATCGTAGGCCTCAACGTGAAGTATCGAATTAGACATAATCTCCTCAAGGAACTTGGTAGAACGTTGCCGTCCCGAACGTCTGCCGCTGATAAGCGTTGTCCAGATTGATGGTGGTCTCGGCCGCACCAAGGGCCAGTAGACCGCCGCTCCCCAGAATCTGCCGGATCTCGCCCAGGATCTTCTTCTTCGTCTCCACGTCGAAATAGATCAGTACGTTCCGGCAGAACACCAGGTCGAAGCTGCCCAGGTTGCGCATCGGTGACCGCAGATCGAATCGCTGAAACCGCACCATTGACCGCAGGCTGTCCTGTATCTGCCAGTCCAGTCCGACTCGCGTGAAGTACTTCACCAGGTATTTCGCCGGAAGACCGCGGTTGACCTCAATCTGCAGGTAGCGGCCCTCCGCTGCCCGGTCGAGTATCTGCTGGTTCAGGTCTGTCCCTAGAATCTGAATGTTCCAGTCCGCCAGGCCCATCTCCCGCAGGATCATCGCGATCGTGTAGGCCTCCTGTCCGCTGGAGGCCGCGGCCGACCAGATGCTCAACCGCCGGGTTGCCTTTCGCCGCTCGATTAGGCCCGGCAGGACCTGCTTCTGCAGCGCGTCAAAGACCGGCAGGTCCCGGAAGAACAGCGTCTCGTTCGTCGTCATCGACTCGACAACCTTGTGCCGCAGTGTCGCCGGGGCGGTTGCCTTCAGCAGGTGGCACAGATCGTTGAGCGTGCCGAGGTTCTGCTGCTTGACGATGGGCAGTAGCCGCGACTCGAGCAGGTAGTTCTTTCCCTCGTCGATCACGATCCCGGATTCCTGGTAGATGTACCTTTGCAGGAAGGCGTAGTTCTCCGAAGAGATCGCGGACTGTGCGTTCGACTTTTCCCCTAGTAGTGTCTGCATCACATTCTCCAATCGGCTCGGTCCGGCGCAATCAATCTAGTCTTCATCTCACGGCCCTCAACTCATCCGCACATGGCGCATAATCTCGCCCGGCACTGCTTTCAGGTCGCAGATCGTATCCGCCAGACCCGCTCGCGCCACGAATCCCGGCATGCCCCAAACCACGCTGCTTGCCTCGTCCTGCGCAATAACGTACCCTCCCAGGTGCCGCAATATCTCCACGCCCCGCAGTCCATCCTGTCCCATGCCTGTCAGAATGGCCGAGACCGTCGCTCCGCCATACACCTCGCCTACCGACCGGAACAGAACATCCACCGCTGGACGGCATGAATTCTCCATCGCGTCCTGGTTCAACCGGATGACGGTCTCGGTGCCTTTCCGGGTCACGGCCATGTGGTAGTCGCCAGGCGCGATGTAGACGGTCCCCCCCGTCACCGTCATGCCTTCCTTTGCCTCCACCACCTTCAATGCGCTATGCGACTGCAATCGCTCGGCCAGCAGCCGGGTGAACATCGGCGGCATGTGCTGCACGATCAGGATCGGTAGCGGAAAGTTCCCGGGAAACATCGGTATGATCTCGGCGAGTGCGTTCGGCCCGCCGGTCGAGACGCCGATCGCCACCGCCCGCGGTTGCCCGATGCGCGGCCGCGGACTTGCCGGTGCCGCCGCTGCCGGGCGGACGGCCGGGGCCGGATGACTATGCAGTGCCGGGGCGCTTGCCGGCGCCGTGGCGAAGAACTGCTTCACCTTCGGAATCAGTTGGTCGTGGAACGCCGTCGCTCCTCCCGGCGCGGTTGCCGCGTGCTTGGCCAGATAGTCGTCGGCACCCGCCGCAAGCGCCGTCATCGTGATGCTCGCGCCGCGCTCGGTCAGCGTGCTGCACATGATCACCCGCGTCCGAGGATACTGACGTCGGATTTCTTTCAAGGTCGAGATGCCATCCAATTCCGGCATTTCGATGTCCAGCGTGACCAGGTCCGGCGCCATCTGCGCCATTCGCTGCAGTGCGATCAGCCCGTTCGATGCCGTTCCCACTACTTCGATCTCCGGGTCCTGCCGCATTGTGTCGGAAAGTATCTTCCGCATCACTACTGAATCATCGACGATCAGGACGCGAATCTTGCTCCCGGGATCCCTCGCCGGTCTACCTGCGTTCCACATAATTGCCTTCCACTTTCCGCTGCGCGGCCCCGCTCGTGCGTCCCGCACCGTGCCGCATGAAGCGAAGCTACTGCAACACCCCGAGCAGGCGGAGTTTGTCTTCAATCACCTCGTCCGTGAACGGCTTCATGACATACTCATCGGCGCCCGCTTCCAGTGCCCGTGACATCTGCTCCAACTCTGTCTCGGTGGTGACCATCATGAGCGGGACTCGATCAAACTTGGGGTCGGCTCGCAGACAACGCACGAATTCCAGCCCATTCATTTCCGGCATGTTCCAGTCAACAAGAATCAACGAAAGGTCCAGATTCTGCTGATCGATCAGATCAAGTGCTTCCCGTCCGTTGGAGGCCGAGCACACCTCGTAGCCGAACTTGTTCAATGTCCTTCCGAGTATCATCCGGATTGCCCGGGAATCATCGATTACCAACGCTGTGCCCATTGCAGTCACCATCTTTGAGTTCTGTCGGGCACCAAGTGGAGTACCCGTTTCGGTCCGGTCCGGACGTCACCGTCCGGACCGTTGTTTAGGTTCAGGTTTGCAACGGCGCAAGGCGCCGCCGCATTCGCGGTTGCTAGATGCGGAAGCGAGACACGAGCGTCTGTAACTCGTTCGCCATCCGGCTCAGTTCCATCGCTGCTTTTTGGGTGTCGCTTGCGCCGCTCGTCGTGCTCTCGGCCGCCACGGCTACGCCCGTGATGTTTCGTGCGATCTCTCCGGTACCCTTGGCCGCTTCATTGACGTTCCGTCCGATCTCGTTCGTCGTCGCCGTCTGTTCTTCAACGGCGGAGGCGATCGTATTGGAAATGTCGTTGATCTGGTTGATGATCCCGCTGATTTCGCTGATCGCCTGGACGGCCGCCTTCGTGTCTCCCTGGATCGCCTCGATCTTCTGCCCGATCTCCTCGGTTGCCTTCGCGGTCTCTTTAGCCAGTTCCTTAACCTCGTTGGCGACCACCGCAAAGCCCTTTCCGGCCTCTCCGGCACGGGCCGCTTCGATTGTCGCATTCAACGCCAGAAGGTTCGTCTGCTGGGCAATCGAGGTGATCACCTTGATGACCTTGCCGATCTCCAGACTGGACTCGCCGAGTTTGGCGATCGTCTGGTTCGTGCTCTCTGCCACGGCAACGGCGCCCTTTGCCACGCGGGCACTCTCATTGGCGCTCTTGGAGATCTCGCGAATTGAGACCAACATCTCCTCGCTGCCCGTGGCCACGACAGAGACGTTCTTCGACACCTCTTCCGAGGCCGCCGACACCACATTGGCTTGCGACGCCGTCTCTTCTGCGTTGCCCGCCAGTTGCTGGCTGATCGCCGTCAGTTCCTCCGACGAACTGGCCAGCGCCTGCGCGTTTCGCATCAGTTCGGCCATGTTGTCCCGCATGGCACGAATAAATGCACCGAGGCCCTCGCCCATCTGTCCGATCGTGTCGCTGCCGGAGACCTCCACGGTCTGCGTCAGGTCGCCCGCCGCGGCACTCTGCACCACCGAAAGCATACTCGCCACTTTGGTTCTGAGCTCTTCTTGGCTGGCGCGCTCCCGCTCGATTAACTCCTTCTCGCGCTTTTCCGCCTCCAGCCGTTGTGTGATCACTTCCCAGGTGACCATCGTGCCAACGTAGGCGCCCGTATTGTCTTTGATGGCGCTCACGTTCAAGTCCAGCGTCTCCGGTCCCACCTGGATCGTCGCCCGCCGAGGCAAGTTGTTCTCGTCGGCCAACAATGTGCGCTGATGCGCCGGATTGCGGTGGAAGATGTCAATTGACTGGCCTACCATCTGGTCCACCTGAACTGGCAGGAAGCTTTGAAACTCCTTCAGTTGCCGGGCTGACGCCGGGTTCATGTATCGAATGACCAGGTCCCGGTCGGCGTACATGACATTGATCGTCAGGTTGTCCATCATCGACTGTACCCGGGCAGACGCCTCGGCCAGTCGCTCCTGCTCCGTGATCACGCTCCAAGTCAGCATCGGGCCGATATAGGCGCCGTTGGCGTCCTGGATCGGGGAGACGAGCAGATCGAGCGTCTCAGGCCCGAGCTTGATCTTGGCGCGGTGTGGGAGGTTGTTGGGGTCCTGCAGCAGGCGGCGCTGATGGGCCGGGTGTTTGTGGAAGATATCGACGCTCTGTCCGACGATCTTGTCAGCCGCAACCGGTAGATACTCCTGCAACCGGCGCAATGTTGTCACCGAAGCGGGGTTCACATACGTGATGACCAGGTCTTGATTTGCCATGATCACGTTGATCGGTGCGTTTTCCAGCATCGCCAACGCCTGGATTGCGCCAGTTTCTCGCTGCTTCGCTCTTGCCTTATCCTTTGCTCCGGGCGTAATGCCCGCGGTCGGACCAAGTTGTTTGCCGTGCTCGTCACCGGTCAGACTCTGGGCACTGCGCTTTGACAATAGATGCTTCATACAACCTCTGAAGGAATTTTTTTCTGTTCTTGCGCGGGGCCGCGCCCGCACGGCGCACCGTCACTCCGGGTCGATCAGTGCGAGCCCTGTAACTGCAGAGTACGTTCCGTATTCAAGACAAGCAGCAGCCGGCCATCGAGTTTGTAGACTCCATCTACCAATTGCCGCAAATTAGGCGCCATCGTTTCAGGCACCGGCTCATAAGAGTCCGCGTGCACATGCAGAACATCGCCGATCTCATCCACCAGCAGACTCACCGCCCCGTCGTCTGATCGCACGATCATGTTCATCGGATCCTCCTCCGGCGGTCTGACAGGCAGCCCCAGTCGGGATCGCATGTCGATCGCGGCCACGATCTGGCCGCGCAGGTTGATCAGTCCCCGCAAGACATCCGGGGCCAGCGGAACGCAGGTCATCTCCTGCGACCGGATCACTTCCTGCACCTGCTGCACTTCGATTCCAAAAAACAGGTCCTTCATGAAAAAGGTGGCGAATTGCCGGTTCCAGTTGCTTCCTGACTCCATTACCGTGATCCTTTCCGTTCGGTGGTTTGACCTTCGGTTCCGTATACAGCCGCCGCCGGCCGCTCCGCTTCCAGCGCCGCCGCCAGTTGACTGATAGACCGCAACATCCCCTCCCGGTCGAACCGGGAGAGCACCGCCGAAAAGCCGTCCGGCAGGTCTCTGGCCGCTCGGTCGTTCTGGTGTACCGGCTGAACGGCCAGCAAAGGAATGTGGGAAAGGTCCGGCTGTTTCCGCGCGACTTCGGCTATTCGCGCTGCCCCGTTGTCGGGTAGGTCGAGCGCTGCCAGTACCAGGTCGAATCGCTGGGCCGTCAACTTTGCGATCGCATCGTTCACGTCCGTAGCCTCGGCCACCGAGAATCCACCCATCTCAAGCGAACTCCTGAGGAGCCCGCGCCCGAACGCCGATCCCTCGGCAATCAGGATGCGGCGCGTGCGCGACTCTCCTGCCTTTTCAAACCATCCCGTGTCGGCCGATCGGATCACCGACTGCAGATCCAGCACGTCCGTCACGTGTCCACCAATCACGGCTGAGCCCAGAATTCCCGGCCGGCTGCTCGCCCGCCGGATCTGAATTTCATCTTCGACAATGTCCATGATCTCGTTAACCAGCATCCCGATCCGGTTTTCCCCGTCGGCGAATACGATGACCTGCAGCGGGGTCTCGTCCGCGCTGACGGCTCGCCCGCCCGAATCCCCGGACAGCCCCACCAGCGGCAGAAGTTGCCCGCGATACTGGACCACCGGCCGGCCGGCGGCGTATTCCAGTCGATCGGGCGGAATCTCCTCCAGGCGTGCCACCAGGGCCAGCGGCACCGCCAGGCGTTCGAACTCGCCCGCACGGAATAGCAGCATCGAATTCCGCGTCTCTCCATGCCCGTCTACCATGGCCTTGTCCTCTCCACGGCCCCCGCCGCGTCCTTCCGAAAGGACTCCCGACCGCTGCGCAATCCCCATCACGTCCAGGATCAGCGCCACGTGGCCGTCGCCCATAATCGTTGCGCCGGCGTAACAGTTCAGTCCCTTCATCTGCTTGCCGAGAGGCTTCACGACGATCTCCTGGGTGTCGTTCACCCGGTCGACCACCAGTCCGAACTGCCGGTCTTCCGCCTGGAGTACCACAATGTTCAAGGTCTCATCCGCCCGTCCCTCGCCCTTGTCCATCGCCAGCACACGGTCCAGGAACGCCAGCGGCAGCAAATTCCCGCGCCGCCGGTAAAGCGGCGTCTGGCCTACCCACTCAATCAGCCGGCGGCTCTCCTCTCCCTCAAGCCGTACGAGTTCCAGCAGGCTGGTCTGCGGAATTACAAACCGCTCCTTCCGCACACTCACCACCAGCCCGGGAATGATCGCCAGCGTGAGCGGAATCTTGATCCGGATCGTTGTTCCCTGGCCTTGGCGGCTCACCAGATCCACTGTTCCACCGATCTTCTCAATGTTCGTCTTGACGACGTCCATTCCCACGCCGCGGCCGGAAATGCTGGTGACCTCTCGCGCCGTCGAGAACCCGGGTAGGAAGATCAGATTCGCCAACTCCCGGTCGCTCATTCGTTCCGCCTGGTCCTCGCGAATCAGACCCTGCTGAATGGCCTTCGCCCGTACTCGCTGCGTATCAATTCCGCCCCCATCGTCAGCGATCTCGATGTTGACGTTGCCCCCCTCGTGGAAAGCCCGCAGGATCAGACGCCCCTGTGCCGCCTTCCCGGCCCGCAGCCGAACCTCCGGGTTCTCGATCCCGTGGTCGCAGGAGTTCCGCACGATGTGCGTCAGCGGGTCCTTAATCGCTTCGATGATCGTCTTGTCCAGTTCCGTCTCGGCGCCGTCCATCTCCAGATTGATCTGTTTGCCGCACGTCGCCGACAAGTCCCGCACCACCCGGGGTAGCTTGTTCCAGACCACCCCGATCGGTTGCATGCGCGTCTTCATCACGCCTTCCTGCAACTCAGACGTGATCAGGTTCAGCCGCTGGCTCGTTGCGTTCAGCGACGAATCTTCCAATTGGGATGTGAACTGCAGTACCTGATTCCGCGCCAGTACCAACTCCCCGACCAGGTTCATCAGCTTGTCCAGTAGCCCGACATCGACACGGATGGTCGAGTCCGCTACCGCCGGGGACTTTGCCACCTCTCCATCGGCAGGCTTCGGCGCTGCCACTGCCGCCACTGCCACGGCCGATTCACTTACAACCGCCTCCACGACCGCAACAGGCTCTTCCACGGCTTCCACCTCTTCCAGGCTTTCCACCGGCGGGGCTGCGCTCTCGCCCTCCGCCGCTAGCGCCAGTCGCCGCAGCAGATCCTCGTATGGCTCCCCGCTCTCCTGGTTGGTCGCCTCGATCGCCGCCAATTCCGACTTCACAGCGTCCACCGATTCCAGAATCAGCGAAACCAACTCAGGCGTCAGGTCCCGTTGTCCCTCCCGGACTTGCCCCAGTATCGTCTCCGCCTGATGGGTGATTGCTTCAATTCCTGTAAAACTCAGGAATCCGCACGTGCCCTTCAGCGTATGGATCGTGCGGAAAATGCTCGCCAATAGCGTCGCATCCTTCGGTCTCTGCTCCAGCAGGACCATCTCCTGGTCCAGCCGTCCCAGATTCTCGTTGCTCTCGATCAGAAACTCTTTGGTAAGGTCGTTGTCTTCCACGCAGTGCTCCATCTACACGTGATATTTCGACCCAAACCACCTCCCTCATTAGCCAATCTGAGGGGGATTTCCCCCCTCATCAGGGTAGGATTTTTCCGTTCACCCGTACCCTCGTAGGGGTGAATTGACGCCGGCCAGCCCTATTCCGCATACTGGCCCTGTATGCCGTCTGAAAAACGACGTGCCCCACGGACCGGTGTGGTGCATAAGGTGCAAGTCACCTACGTCGACGAACAGGGTCGTGACCGGTTCGAAATTGTCAAAGCAGAAGATGTCAGCAAAACTGGCTGCCGCATTCTCCTGCGCCACCGCTGTAAGCCCCGCACGGTTGTCGCCATCGCGCTTACGCCCGCCAATTCCGGCAGCGCCACCGTCCGCTTTCAGAACCCTACTCCCAAGGGCTTCGTTACCGGTCTCGAATTTCTCGGCGGTCTCACCCTCCCAGCTTCGGCTGCGTGACAATTACAAACATTTTCTATTGAAAATGTTTTCCCGTCCCTGTACCATCGAGCAAAATGCCAATTGAGCGTCAATTCGGTCCGCGCCTGGATTCCGCGTTCCGGTTGCCGCCGCTTACCTGCTCCCGCCGCCGGATTACCAACTCCGCCGGCTAGTGGAGAGAGATCTGGACGCCGCATCCGTTCCCGCGCGGCGTGCGGCGTCCAGAGCTGCTTTTCCCCAACCTCCCCCCGTGAACCTATATACTAGCGCCCAACCAGCCTAGGAGGTTCCCCGCATGCCCTGGTGGGCTCCCTTTCTGCTCTTCCAGTTGCCGGTCGTTGACGTCCCGGCAGTAAATCCTTTCGCCTCTCCGGCGGACGTCGCCCATGGCCAGCGCCTCTATATGGGACGCTGCGCGGGCTGCCACGGCCCCACCGGTGACGGCGGCAAAGGCGCCAACCTCGCCGCTCCCCGTCTTGCCCGTGCCGCCGATGACCGATCCCTTTATCGCGTCATCCGCCACGGTATTCCCGATACCGAAATGCCAGGCTCCCTGATGGACTCCCATGAAATCTGGCAGACCGCCGCCTTCGTTCGTACGCTCGGCCAGGTCTCCGCCCCGCCCGCTACCGGCAACCCGGTCCGCGGCGAACAGATCCTCCGCGAAAAGGGTGGCTGCCTCAACTGCCACTCAATCTCCGGCCACGGCGGCGTCTCCGGCCCCGATCTGTCCGGCATCGGTGCCCGCCGCAGCGCAACCCACCTCCGCAATAAGGTGCTCGACCCCGCCAGCGACGTGCCTCACCAGTTTCGTGCCGTACAGTTGACCACCCATTCCGGCCAGACCATCCGCGGCATTCGCGTGAATGAAGATACCTGGTCCATCCAGCTTCGCGACTTCGGCGGCCGCTTCCACTCCCTCTTCAAGGATGAACTCGCGCAGTTCACCAGCGAGAAAAAGACCACAATGCCCGCCTATCGCGGCACGCTCTCCGATGACGAGTTGAACGACCTCGTCGCCTTTCTCTCCTCCCAACGGGGTGCCGAATGAAACTCGCCTTCCTCCGAATGAAACTCGCCTTCCTACTGTTGACGCTTCCCGCCTTCGCGCAGGTCACCCACCAGCGCCTCCTCAACGCCGCGGCCGAGCCCCAGAGCTGGCTCACCTACTCCGGCAACTTCGCCGGCCATCGATTCTCCCCTCTCACGCAGATCTCCGATCAGAACGTCGCCAAACTGACGCCCGCCTGGGTCTACCAGTCCAACTCCCTCCAGAAATTCGAAACAACGCCGCTCGTCGCCGATGGCGTCATGTACATCTCGGAGGCGCCCTCCAATGTCACGGCGCTCGATGTTCGCACCGGCCGCGTCCTGTGGCGCTACCGCCGCACCATGCCCCCCGATATCCGGGTCTGCTGCGGCCAGGTGAACCGGGGCGTCGCGCTGCTCGGCGACATGGTCTATGTCGGCACCATCGATGCCCATCTGGTCGCGCTCGATGCCCGCACCGGAGCCGTGCGCTGGGATGTCACCGTCGCCGATAACAGGACCGGCCATTCCATCACCGTTGCCCCGCTCGCGCTCAAGGATAAGGTCATCATCGGCATCGCCGGCGGCGAGTACGGCATCCGCGGCTTCCTCGATGCCTACGATGCCAGGACGGGCAAGCTTGCCTGGCGTTTCTGGACCGTCCCCGCCGCTGGCGATCCGGAGGCCAGGACCTGGGCCGGGGATAGCTACAAGCGCGGCTCGGCTGCCACCTGGGTAACCGGGGCCTACGATCCGGACACCAATCTTGTCTATTGGGGCACCGGCAATCCCGGTCCGGATTGGAACGGCGAGGTCCGCGCCGGCGATAACCTCTATTCGGACTGTCTCATCGCGCTCGATGCCGACACTGGCAAGCTCAAGTGGCACTTCCAGTTCACTCCCCACGACGTCCACGATTGGGATGCCACCGAAGTCCCCGTCCTCATCGATGCCGAGTTCCGCGGCCGGCAGCGGAAATTGCTCCTCTTTCCGAATCGCAACGCCTTCTACTACGTGCTCGACCGCGTCTCCGGCCAGTTCCTGCTCGGCAAGCCCTACGCGAAGCAGACCTGGGCCAAGGGCCTGGACGACAGTGGCCGGCCTATCCGTATTCCCGGAACGTCTCCCACCGTGGAGGGCACGCCCGTCTGGCCCAGTGTCGCGGGCGCCAACAACTGGTATAGCCCTAGCTACAGCCCGGCCACCCGCATGCTCTACGTCGCGGTCCGCGAGGCTGGCTCTATCTATTACTTCGGTTCGGCCGACTACAAGCCCGGCGAACAGTTCAACGGGGGCGGCTTCCGCAGCATCCCCGGCGAGGAGGAGTGGGGCGCTATTCGGGCCTTCCATCCCACTACCGGCGACGTGGCCTGGGAGTATAAGCTCTTCTCGCCCCCCTATTCTGGCGTTCTGGCAACGGCCGGCAACCTCGTCTTCGGCGCCACCAATGAGGGACAGATTTTCGCCCTTCAGGCCTCTACCGGCAAGCCGCTGTGGCGATTTCAGGGCGGTGGCACCGTTCGGTCCAACCCGATGAGCTACATGAGCGCCGGGAAACAGTACGTCGCCATGACGCTCGGCAACTCGCTATACGTCTTCCACCTGCCGTAGCAGCCTACTTCCGCCGTCTCGTCACAACTGCCGATAGCAAAAGACCCAATCCGGCCAGCGCGAATGCTCCCGGTTCGGGAACCTCGGCTGCCGGTGTTTCTGGATTCAGTTCCGGATCCTGCTCCGGACCAGGTCCGAATGGTGGCGGGTTTTCCGGATCGCCCCCGGTCCCTGGCGTGCCAGGCGTTCCCGGCGGCAGGTTCGGATTGTTAGACCCGTCCGACGGCGGCACGTTTCCTGGGTTCCCGTCTCCCGAACCCGTTGGCGCAGGCGGAGGCGGCTGATACGGCGGCGTGCTCATGGGCTCCTCCCGCCACAGGCTGAAATCCATCGCCATCACCGTCCACACAGGCGCGCGCCATTCGTTCGGAAAGTAACCCACCGTCTGTCCAGCCAGCCACACCCGCATCTGCGGAAACTGTACTTCCATCAGGTGCGGATCGAACGGAGACTCCAGGATCGGATCCATCTGAGGCGGCAGAGACACAAGAACGTTCGGGTGTTCCCAGATCGGCTCGGCTTGCATCGGTAAGCCCATCGCCACCACAAAGCCCATGAGCAGGCTTCGTGTGGCGGAAATCAATTTAATCGGCGGCACTATAGTCATAATCGGTCTATCTGAGTCCGATTCTACGGGAAGGATTTCCCTGCAAGTCCCCTGATTTTGCCTTAGAACCTCTTTTTGTTTCTATGGTTTGGCTTAGGGCCTATACCGGATGTGCCCAATGGCCTATCGTTCGGTAGTCCGATGGTCCCGGTACCTCGCTCGCCGGTCACACCGGTTGGAGATTTTTCAGGCGACGGCCATCCCTCGGAGAATAAGGCACTTAGTCTTCAAGTCGGAAAACGCGATCTGCCCCTTGCCCTTGCGCTTCGGGCAAAATCAGGGCACTATGCCACTTCGCGCATTTGCTCCACCCGGACGATCTCCGGCTGCCGCCCAATCAACAAACAAATGCCGCCAGTCCATTCCCCCGGTTGGGGCGGAACGCTGGCGGCTCGGCCGTTTTTTTTGCACGGCAGGGTCCCAATTGATGTTGAAAAAAAAGGGGTTATCGGGCGAAAAGCAAAGAGGGGTCCCATCGCGGCCGTCGCCGCCAGGGGCTACTTGCCGAAGTAGCCTTCGTCAACGCCAATCGCGTTGAGCTTCTTGATCGCCTCTACTTCCTGTTTCGCCAGTTCCGGACGTAGCTGCTTCTCGATCTGGTCTTTCATCTCGTCGATCGACTTGCTCGAACGCTCTTCCACCTTGATCAGGTGGTAGCCAAACGCCGAACGGACCGGATCGCCGATCTTCCCCACCGCCTGCGCGAAGACGGCCGTATCAAACTCCGGCACCATCTGCCCGCGGCCGAATTTGCCCAGGTCGCCGCCCTGCGCACCGGTCCCCGTGTCATCCGATTCGGCCTTGGCCAGTTCCGCGAAGTCCGCCCCGGCATCGAGCTTCTTCTTCAATTCCTGCGCCTTGGCCATCGCCTCGGCGTCGCTCAACTCTTTCTGGCCCTCGCGCAGCGGCACGCGGGAGTCCTTGAAGCGCACCAGAATGTGGCGAGCCTTCACCTCTTCGTACTCGCTCTTGTGCTCGTCGTAATACTTCTGCACTGCAGTGGCGTCTACCTTCGCGGTGGCCTGCAGATCGCGGAATAACATCTGGGCCAGCATCTGGTCCATCTGCAGCGAAATCTGTACCTTCGCCGCCGGCGTCTGGTCGATCTTGCGCTTCCGCGCCTCCTCGGCCATCATCCGCAGTTCGGCATACTGCTCTGCCACCTTTTTCTTATTCGGGCCCGTTGCCTCGGCCTGAATCTGCGGTGGCAGCGCATTGACGAACCCCTCCCATTCGCTCTTGGTCACCTTCGTTGTGCCGAAGGTGATCACCACCGGGTCGCCGGCCGGCTCCGGCGATGGCTTCGGGGCCGCCGTCTGACCGCTCACCAACATCTGAGTAAAAATGACCGCCGCGCCAAAGCCGCGCAAACAAATAGGATTCATCCTTTTGACCTTCTCCCAGAATAGCTCGTTTTCTGGACGCGGCGCGGTAGATTGGAGTGTACGGGGAATTCCTGCCCCGGTAACAAAATATGGCAAACACGGCCGCCAAAAAGTCGAGCGTGCTCCGGTTTCGGGAAATCCTCCCGGACCTGCTCGCAATCGTCAGGCCCCTCCGGGCGCAACTCGCCATCAGCGTCGTTCTGATCGTCATCGCCCGCAGCGCCAGTCTCGCGCTTCCCGCCTCCACCCGCTACCTCATCGATGACGTCATCGGAAAGGGGCGGCACGATCTGCTGGAGCCCCTCGTCGCCGCCGTCCTGGCCGCCACCATCGTCCAGGCGGGCTGCTCCTTTACCGTTACCCAGATCCTCTCCAAGGCCGCCCAGCGGCTGATCGCCGAGATGCGCCGTAAACTGCAGATCCACATCGGCAGGCTTCCCGTTGCGTATTACGATCGCAACAAGTCCGGGGAACTCGTCTCCCGCATCATGTACGACGTCGAGGGGCTGCGCAATCTGGTTGGCACCGGCCTCGTCGAACTCTTGGGGGGGACGCTGACCGCCGTCTTCGCGCTGGCCATCCTCTTCACCACAAGCGCGATGCTCACGCTGCTCGCACTCGGCATTGTCATCTGCATCTCGGCTGCCATGTTCCTGGCGTTCAACCGGATGCGGCCGCTGTTCAAGGAACGAAACACCATCTATTCGGAGATCACCGGCCGCCTGCAGGAGACCCTCTCCGGCGTCCGCGTCATCAAGGGCTACCACGCCGAGGCGCGGGAAGAGGCCGTCTTTGCCGGTGGCATCGGACGCCTCCTCGATAACATCATGCGCTCGCTCACCGGCGTTGCCCTTGTCAGCCAGTCGGCCGTCGTCCTGCTCGGCTTCATCGGGGCGCTGGTGATGTGGATCGGCACGAAGGAGATCATCGCCAACCACCTGACGCTCGGCGAGTTCATCACCTTCACCGCCTTCCTCGCCTTCCTGGTCGCGCCCATCTTCGGGATCGTCAGCACCGGCTCGCAGTTGACCGAAGCCCTTGTCGGACTGGAGCGCTCCCGCGAGGTCCTCGCCGAGCTTCGCGAGGACCAGGACCCCAGGCGCACCCGCACCATGCCGCCCATCGACGGCCGCGTCGAATTCGCCGGCGTCCACTATGCCTATGAAGAAGGGAAGCCAGTCCTGCAGGACATCTCCTTCACAGCCGAACCCGGCACCGTGACGGCGCTCATCGGCTCTTCCGGGTCCGGCAAGTCCACCACTATCGGCTTGATTGCGGCGTTTGCCTCTCCCCAGCAGGGACAGGTGCTCGTCGACGGCATCGACATCTCAACCGTCACCCTCGACTCCTACCGCGAGCAACTCGGCGTCGTCCTCCAGGAGACTTTTCTCTTCGATGGCACCATCCAGGAGAACGTCGCCTTCTCCCGCCCCGGCGCCACCGACGAGGAGATCATGGCCGCCATCCGCATCGCTCGCGTCGATGAGTTCGCCGCCAACTTTCCCGACGGCTACCAGACGGTTGTCGGGGAGCGCGGCGTCCGCCTCAGCGGTGGCCAGAAACAGCGCGTCGCCATCGCCCGCGCTATCCTCGCCGATCCGCGCATCCTGATTCTCGACGAGGCCACCTCCTCGCTCGATTCCGAATCGGAGGCTTTCATCCAGGCCGGCCTCGCCCACCTCATGAAGGGCCGAACCACCTTCGTTATCGCGCACCGCCTCAGCACGATCCGCCGCGCCGATCAGATCCTGGTTGTCGAAGCCGGCCGGATTGTCGAGCGTGGTACGCATGAGTCCCTGCTGGCCGCCGCCGGCCGCTATGCCGATCTCTACAACCGCCAGTATGAGCTGGAGAAGAATCTTTTCCTCGCCGATGGCGAGGGCGACCTGCTCGACGAACCGGCCCGCCTCTGACCTCAGCCGCGCAGCGCCAGCAGTGCCGCCGGCTCCATGTACAGGTCCTGCCACTGCACTCCAAAGTGCAGGTGCGGGCCTGTCACCCGGCCGCTGTCACCGCTGGCGGCCAGCGTCTGCCCTTTCTCCACGGCGTCCCCTTCGGCCACATCGAACGCCGATAGGTGCATATACAGCGTGAACAGCCCTTCCCCGTGGTCCAGCACGACGAAGCCGCCCTCGTAATACATCTCGCGGGCGATCGCCACCCGGCCGCGGTTGGCCGCCCGCACCGGCGTTCCCACCGCCGCCCGGAAGTCCAGTCCCTGATGAATACTCTGCGTCCGGCCGTTATACGTCCGCCGCGTCCCGAATCCAGAGGTCTGAGCCGTTTCGGTCGGCGCCGCGAAGGCGCCGTGCCACCGCCGCTCCCCGCGCGCCTTGAACGCTGATTTCTTCACTTCCCGCTCCTCCGCGATCCGCTTCGCCACCTCTTTCGGCGGCTGCACAAATCGCGGCGGCACCGTCAGCCGGCTGGTCCGGTAGGCGTGCGGCGCAATGGGGATGGTGTGCGCCTCGCCATCGGCAAGTTCCAGCCGCTGCCGCCCGGGCTTCGTGTCCAGGTCGACAGCGCCCAAGGCTACCCAGCCCTTCCACGCTTCATCCCTCTGAAAGCGCAGCCGCCGGCCCATCCAAGTCGCCTCCGCCGGGCCCCGGTCCAGCACGAACAGCGCGGGCGATCCCGGAAACGGACGCTCCGGCGCCACCCGTAACCCGGCGCCTGCCGCCACCTGCGCCGCTACGGGCAGCGCGCTCAGGAATACCCGGCGAAACATACTTCGAGCCTATCGCATCCCGGCCGTATGGCAAACTCCGGCGATATACTCCCCCTATGCGCCTGACACTCCTTCTCTGCTGCCTCTCGCTCGTCCCGCTCTCCGCCGAAGTCTACTACCGCACTTTCTACAACAAGCACCCCGTCAAGCAGCGCATCCGCCCCGGTGAAATCGTCGCCACCCGCACCCTCGACTCCAGCGGCAAGGACCACGAGAGCAAGGAACAGACCGAAGGCCCCAATCCGCTCACCGGGCCTTTCTTCGTCGAAGGCGCAGAGCCCGGCGACGCGCTCGTCATCCGCTTTCACAAAGTCCGCCTCAATCGCGACTGGGGCTACTCCAGCTACCGCCTCGGCCTCTTTGCCATGACCCCGGACTACATCGAAAAGACCTATCCTCCCGTCTACAAGCGAGACCTTGTCCGCAAGGGCTACGCGCACTATGTCCCCTGGGACATCGACCGCGAGAAGGGCCTCGTCCGCCTCCGCGAGCCCGGCAGCAAGGCCGTCGCCATGGAGTTTCCCGCCCGCCCGATGCTCGGCTGCGTCGGCGTTGCCGCGCCCGGTGATTGGGCGCCCACCTCCAGCCCCTCCGGCTCCTATGGCGGCAATCTCGACTACAATCGCATCGGCGAAGGCGCCACCGTCATGCTGCCGGTCTATCACCCCGGCGCGCTGCTCTTCCTCGGCGACGGCCACGCGCTGCAGGGCGATGGCGAGCCCACCGGCAACGGCGTTGAGACCTCAATGGATGTCGAGTTCAGCGTCACGCTCCGCAAGGGCGCCAAACTCTCCGGGCCCCGCGTTGAGACCAGTGACGCCATCATCAGCATCGGCTCGCAGCCCGAGTTTCAGAGTTCGCTTGACCGCGCGCTGGAGATGGCCACCACCGACATGGTGCAGTATCTGATGGCCGAATACGGGCTGGAGGAATGGGCCGCCCATCTCGTCATCGCCTTCCAGGGAAAATATGAAGTGGTGACCGCCCGCGGTTCCATGGCCCTTGTCATTCCCAAATCCGCGCTGCGGAAGAAATAAGCCCCGAACATGTCCAGACTCGCCGCTCTCTTTCTCCTTCTTGCCTGCTCCGCCTGGAGCTATGACCTTGTTGTCTATGGCGCCACCGCCGGCGGCGTGATGACCGCTGTGGCCGGCGCCCGCCATGGGCTCAAGACTGTTCTTCTCGAACCAGGCAACCACGTCGGCGGCATGGTCTCCGGCGGGCTCTCCGGCACGGATACCGGAAAGATTGAGGTCATTGGCGGCATGGCGCTGGAGTTCTACTGGCGCGCCGGACGGCACTATCAGATGGACCGCCACATCCAGCAGCTTTCCTGGATGCCCGAACCATCGGTTGCCGAGCGCATCATGCGCCAGATGCTGGCCGACGCTAACGTCACGCTGCTCACCGGCCGCCGGCTGGCGGAGAAGAACGGTGTGGTCAAACAGGGCAATCGCATCACCGAGGTGTTCATGGAGGACGGCGCCCGCTTTGCCGCCAAGGTCTTCGCCGACTGCAGCTATGAGGGAGACCTGATGGCGCAGGCCGGTGTCAGCTATACCTACGGCCGCGAGGGCTCCGCGCAGTATGGCGAGTCCCTCGCCGGCGTGCAGGCGCACACCGTGAACCACAACTTCGCCGTCGATATTCCCGCTCGCGACGAGAAGGGGGAACTGCTGCCGGAGGTTTCAACGCAGCCGCCCGGCGCGCCCGGGTCCGCCGACAAGCGCATCCAGGCTTACAACTTCCGCGTCATCGCTACCAAGGAACCCGCCAATCGCATCGCCTGGCCCAGGCCCGCCGGATACGACCCGAAACGCTATGAGTTGCTCGCCCGCTACCTCGTCAAGTTGACCGGCTTCCTCGGCCGGGCGCCCAACATGAACGAGGTTGGGCTCATCCGCATCATTCCGAACGGGAAGGCCGACTTTAACAACCGCGGCGGCTTCTCCACTGACTACATCGGGAAGAACTACGACTATCCCGAAGGCTCCTACGCCGTTCGCGAACGCATCTGGAAGGAGCATGTGGAGTACCAGCAGGGCTTCTACTACTTCCTGGCCAACGACCCGCGCGTGCCGGGCGCGCTGCAGAGCGAGGCGCGCGAATGGGGCCTGGCAAAGGACGAGTTCGTCGACACCGGCCACTGGCCGCACCAGTTGTATGTGCGCGAAGCGCGCCGCATGACCGGAGGCTTCGTCGCCACGCAGCGCGACCTGCAGACCGATCTGACCAAGTCGGACGTCATCGGCATGGGCAGCTACAATTCGGACTCGCACAACGTGCAGCGCCACATTTCGCCGGAAGGATTCGTCGTCAATGAGGGCAACGTCGAAGTGCCCGTGAAGCCCTACCAGATTCCTTACCGGATACTGGTTCCGAAGGCGGCCGAGGCGACGAATCTACTGGTTCCGGTCTGCTTTTCGGCGAGCCATGTCGCCTACTCCAGCCTGCGGATGGAGCCGCAGTACATGATCCTCGGCCATGCCGCGGGAGTGGCCGCTTCGCTCGCCGTTCGCGGCAACACGAGCGTGCAATCGATTCCGGTGCCGGAGTTGCAGCAGATTCTGCGCAAGGAGGGCGGCGTGTTCGAGCAGGGTGTGGCGATTCAACTGGAGGCGCTGGGGCGGATTCGTGCGCTGCACGCTCCGCCCGCGCCGCGTGCGGGCCCCGCCCCGTGGGCAAGGCCCGCGCGCCGTTAGGTTAGAAGCGCAGCGTCAGGCCGATCTGGAACTGCCGCTGATCCTGCTCGGCGCCGTTGATCTCGCCGAACTGCGGGGACTGTGCGTTCCCGTTCGGGTTGCTGTAGTGCGCCGTGTTGGTGGAGTTGAACGCCTCGATGCGCAACGCCAACTGCATCCGCTCCCGGACCTGGAAGTTCCGGTGCAGCGCGGCGTCGAAGTTGCCGAAGCCTGGGCCTTGGATGATGTTGCGGCCCGCGTTGCCCAGCGTGTTCTGCGCGGGGATGGCGAAGGACGCCGGATCAAAGTACTTCTGTCCGGGGCCGGTGCCGCCGAGGATACGGACGGGGGAGATCCAGTTGGGCCGGTCCGCATTCCCGGGTGCGTTCACGACGCCGGAAACGGACGGCGAGAACCACGTCCCGCTCATCGCGCTGAACAGACCTTGAATCTGCCATCCGCCGGCGATCCAGGCCGCCGGACCAGTCTGCGCCCAGCGCTTGCCCTTGCCGAACGGCAGCGACCACATGTAGCTCTGTGTGAAGACGTGCGTGCGGTTATCGGACTGGCGCGCCTTATTGAGTGCCGTGTTCATGTTGATGGCCAGCCCGCCGTCGTCTTCGGAATAGTTCAGCGCCTTGCTGAAGGTGTAGGACGTCGTGATAAAGAAACCGTCGCCGACGCGGCGGTCTACCTTCACCTGCAGGCCGTTGTACCAGGTGCTGGTACCGACCGGCATGGAGGTGGCTGCTACCCGGCGGAACTGCTGGAACAGCGGCCGGCCGTTGTTGCCCGAACCGGGAATCAACGAAGCATTGATGTCACGGCCGGTCTGGTTGTTGACGCCCTTGTTGCCGACATAGGCCACGTCGAGCGCAAACTTCCAGGGCAATGCGCGTTGGATGGCGATGTTCCAACTCTGCACATACGGGCTGGCCAGATCGAACGGCGTGATGTTGGCATTCGTCGTCAGCGGCGCGTTCTGAATGATCCCGTTGCTGGGAATATCGAACGGCACGAAGGCCGGGAACCCGCTGCCCATCGTCACCTCCGAGGGGGCGAACGCATTCGGCGCCGGGTAGCCGTTGTTCTGCAGGATGGGGAAGTTGAACTGGCCCATGCGCCGCGGGAAGAAGCTGATGCCGAAACCGGTGCGGAGCACCGTCTTGTCATCGAAGCGATAGGCGATGCCAAGGCGCGGGCCCCAGTTGTTGTTGGCCTGCGCGATGTTCTTGGGGATGTTGCCGAGACCGGCCAACTCCAGCGGGGCCAGGGCATCCTGGCCCGGATCACGGGCCCCGAGGCGGCCGCCAGGGAAGCCACCGAGATTTCCCGGGCCACCGCCGCCGAGACGGGCTCGCTCGGCGACGCTGCGCTCACCGGTGGGGTCGAGGATCGTCCGTGCCATGTCGCCTCCTGCTCGTGATCTCGCGATCAGTATCGCACTTCGCGGGTGACCGGCTTCGAACCCTTGTCCCCGTTCACCCAGCCGGCGATCAGTGCCGAGAACAGTCCGGCACCACCGCCGGCGTACGCCAGCATCAACCCGGTCGGGCTGAACTTCGGCAGGGCCGGAGCACTGAGCCCGGTCGGAACCCCCTCGGCGATGCCGCCGGCACCACGTTCGAGATCCGCCAACGGCGTCGCCAGCCGCAGGTGCAGTTCGAAAAGGATCCGGTCGCGGTCCCATCCCGCCTCGGTGAACACCCGGGCGTGCTCGGGGCCCATCACCAGGATCGCATCGAATGCGAGGACGAGCTTGTGGTGGAGCATCGCCTGGAGTTGGTGGGCGAGCGTCGCCGCCAACGACTCCGGTGTCCGTGACAACTGGTCGACGATGCAGCGCGGGCCCTCGCCGGCGAAGACCGTGACGGCGTCGACACCCGGGTCGAGGCCGTGCTGGGAGGCCATCGTGCCGTACGGAGACTCGTGGTCGGCCTCGGCGAAGCAGAACCCCACCTTGCCCGGGTTGCCGTGAGTCGCCC
>CAZWDD010000026.1:0-28478 GCA_964632345.1 uncultured Solibacteraceae bacterium
CGGACGAGGACGTTGAGGCGTTGGGGGAGGTTGGTGTAGTTGTCCTCGCGGATGTGGTGGAGAAAGAGGTAGGACGGCGAGATGGCGGCTACGGCGAGCGAGACGGCCCAGGCTTGGAGCCGGGAGTGGCTGCCGGTGCGGATGAGCAGATAGAGAAAAGCGATGCCGAGGGAATAGAAGATTGCGGTGTAGATGTGATAGGACTTGGCGGGAATGAGGCCGGAGAGTCTCGTGATGACGGCTGTGCCGTAGCGGATGGCGGGCGGGTAGACGTAGTCGAAGCGGGTGCCGCCGTACCAGAGGGGCTGCCAGCCGGGATGGGGGAGGTTTTCGGCGAGGAAGCGGCCATCGGCGATGAAGGTGGAGTCGATGGTCAGCCAGTTGTCGTAGTACTTGGTTTTGAAGATCGGCCAGATCAGGAATGCCGCGATGGCGGCGATCAGGCAGAGGTCCAAGACCCAGGATTTTCGCGCCGTCACCGGGGAGTTCTCACGGAAATTTGACTCACTGCTATATTCTATATTTTCAAACACTTTGGGCGAGCGTAACCTGAGGGCCGCGCGGAGCGCCCTGCTAAGATGGGGATTACGGATTTCTCATAAACATGCGGACTCTTCGTGTATTCATTGCAATGGGGTTGGCCGGGCTGGCCGGGTGTAACAAACAGATTGCCGACCAGACGACGGCCAAGGCGAGCGGTCCGGTAACGGTTCGCACGGTGGCGGCAAAGGGGCGGGAGATCCAGCGGATTGTCGAGTCGGTGGGGACTTTCTATCCGATGGAGGAGGCGATCATCTCGGCCGAGGTGGACGGGCGGGCCGAAGAGGTGAAGAAAGACCTTGGGGACCTGGTGGAGGCGGGCGAGATTCTGGTCCGGATCAACGACGAGGAGCAACGGTATCAGGTGGCGCAATCGGAGGCGCAACTGCGGCAATCGTTGGAGCGGCTGGGGTTAAAGGACGAGAAGCAGCGGCTGACCGATCCGCGAGAGGCGCCGGACGTGCGTCGCGCACAGGCGGAGTTATACGAAGCCGAGCAGCGGTTGAAGCGGATTCGGAGCCTGGTGGACCAGAATATCGGCGCTAAGAGCGAGCTTGACCAGGCGAATGCGCGGGAACAGGCGATGCGGGCGGCCTATGATTCAACTATCAATCAGACGCGGAACCTGATGCAGGAGGTGGAGCGTTTCAAGGCGATTCTGGACCTGCAGCGGAAGAAGTTGCGCGACGCGACGGTGAAGGCGCCGTTCCGCGCGTATGTGAAGGAGCGGCAGGTGACGGTGGGCCAGTATCTGCGGGCGAACACGCCGTTGTTTGTGCTGGTGAAGACGGATCCGATCCGGCTGCGGGTGGAGATTCCGGAGCGGATGGCGCCGTGGATCAAGGTGAATCAGCTGGTGGATATCAGCGTGGAAGCGTTTCAGAACCGGAAGTTTCAGGGCAAGATCTGGCGGATTTCACCGACGGTCGATCAAAACAAGCGCACATTCGTGGCCGAGGTGCTGGTGAGCAACACGGCGGGTGAGTTGAAGCCCGGTTCGTATGCACGGGCACACGTGCCGACGTCGCGCACGGAGCGGGTGACGGTGCTTCCGCAGCGGGCGGTCTACTACATCATGGGCGCCAACAAGGCGTTCGTGATCAAAGACGGGGTGGTGGAAGCCCGTGAGGTGAAGATGGGCGACCGGTTTGAGACCGATGTCGAGATTCTGGAGGGCGTAGCCGACGGAGAGACCGTGGCAGTAACGCAGCTATCGAAGCTCGACACCGGCATCAAGGTGAGTGTCAACAACGCGCCGCCGGCACAGAAGAAGGCGGAGTAGCCGGGGCTAGTTGCGGACGTTCTGGACTTTCGGGGTGGCGAGGTAGCCGACGATGAGGTCCTTGCCGACTTCGTTGATGACGAGTTCATAGGGCTGACGCGCCTTTGAAGTGTAGAACTGAAGGGGCTCGTTGATGGACTTGTCCTTCTTTTCGACCTTCTTGTCGTCGGCGATGAGTTCGACGGTAAAGCGGTTCTTCTTCACGTCAGCCTTTTTGAGGGTGAGCATGATGTCACCGACGCGCTGGGGCTGCTTGGATTTGGGCAGGCGGAACTCAAAGTAGTTGCGTTCGCCAAGGGCCTTGAGGGCTTGGAGTTCCTTGCCATTGGTGGCGATGAGGCCGCTCTGTTCGCCCAAGTCACCGCGGACGCGCTTCAGGTCGCCGATGGTCTTTTCGAGCTCGGTTTTGGTGCTGGCGACTTCTGTTTTGACGGCGCCGACTTCGGTGGAAACCTCTCCCACGCGGGTATTGACGGCGAGGGTCTGTTCCTTCACTTCGGAAATCTGTGACGTCATCTGGGCGGCGACGGCCTTGGTCTCCTGCTTCAGCGTACGCTCCAACTCCTGGACCTTCTTTTCGGCGTCCAGCTTCGCCTGACCGACGGCCATGGCCTGTGCGCGGCGGGCGGCTTCGAGTTCATCCTTAAGTTCGGCGGCGTACTGCTGGCTGGCGCGGGAGGAGACGGCGGCGGACTGTTGGACCTCCTGGATCTCCGTCTTCAGAGAACTCTGCAGCGCCTTCACATCATTCTTGGTCTTGTCGAGCTGGGTGAAGAGATAGATGTTGGCGCCGAGGAGTGCCAGCACGGACCCGAAGAGGATCGGGATTTTCAGACCTCCGCCGCCACTGGGGGCAGGGGGGGGCGGCGGAGCATGCAGAAAACCGGGCTGGTTGGGATTCATCTGAAGAGTTCCTCCTGGACGGGTAGCGTTTATCCGTTTTAGTCTAACATCCGTCTGAACAGTACGATGCGGCGGGGTGCGCGGGGGTTGCGCGGCATAAAAAAAAGGCCCCGCCGAGTGGGCGGGGCCTTTTTGAGTTGGGCAGATCTCCGGTTTAGAAGATGAAACGCGCGACAAGGGTGATGACGCGAGCATTCGTATCGGTGTCCTGGTAGTAGCCGAAGGTCTGCGGAGCAGCCAGCGACGCGCCGGGACGGGAGAACTGGGTGTTGTTGAGGAAGTTGCCAAACTGGCTCTGCAGCTGGAACCGCAGGCGCTCGGTAAGGTTGAAGTCCTTCTGAATGGTGAGGTCGTACTGGGTCAGCCCGTTGGCCCGGATGACGTTACGGCCGAGGGTGCCGAAGTTGCCGACGAGCGGCTGTTCGAGACCGGAGCCGGTGGTCTTGAAGTTGGCCGAGGTGACGGTGCCCGGGTTCGGGGAGAACGTCAGATTGAGGGGGCCGACGAGGTTGGGGCGAACGGCGCCGCCGCCGCCGAGCAAGAGCGGGTCAGGAAGAGCGAGGCGGGCGCCGGAGAGGATGTTGACCGGATTGCCCGACTGCTTCTGGAAGATGCCGGTGACGTTCCAGCCACCGAGCGCATGGCGAACGAATGCCTGGGAGTCACGGAACTTGGGCAGATCGTAGCTGTGGGTGAAGACGAACCGGTGCGGCGAATCGAAGGCAGACACGGCGCGGTTGTCGCGGTGGTTGAAGGGGTTCTGCTGGGCCGGGGTATCGGCAGCGAGAACGCCGAGAACGTCGGAGACGTCGTCGATGGACTTCGACCAGGTGTAGGCAGCCGTGAACCCGAAGCCCGAACGGAAGGTGCGGGCTAGGTAGGTCTGCATGGAGTGGAAGTTGGAGTTCGCCGAGGACTCGTTCAACGTGACCGCGGTGAAGCGGGGGTCGATGCGGTTGGTCTGGCGAGTGGGGGGCGCGTTCAAGCCGGCATTGATGTTGCGGTAATCGGCGAGGCGCGCCTGTTCATCGGCGAGCGAGGTGGCCGGAACGACAAGGCCGGGCCGGACAGTATTGATGGGGCGGGCGCGCTGCAGGAAGTTGCCCTTGGTGCCGACGTAGCCGACGCGAGCAACGAAGCCATTGCTGAGCTGACGCTCCACGTTGAGGCTCCACTGCTGCACCTGCGGGTTCTTCATCGCGTAATCAACCGGGGCGATGGAACCGAAGTTCTGGGTGGTGGTGCCGAAGGTGCCAACCGTAGAGCGGCCGCTCTGCTGGAACGGCGAGGTGCCGGCCAAAATGTTGGCGAGGGAATTGGAACCGCTGAAATCCGTCGTGGAGAAGTTGTACATGAACGGAGGAGCAAAGCGGAGGTTGGTGATGGGGTTGAGGAAGATGAAGTCGTAGCTGAGGCCATAGCCGCCGCGGACGCTCCACTTGCCACCACCGGGGTTCCAGGCGAAACCGAGGCGGGGGGCCCAGTTGGTGTTGTTCTCAAACGCCTTGCCGCCAACGGCGATGGAGCCGAGCGGGCCGGTGCCGGCGCCGCCCATGGCCTGCTGCTGGTTGAGGTTGAGGTTGGAGATGATGTTGTTGACTTCGGTGACGCCGCCGGCGACTTCCGTGCGGATGCCGAGGTTGAGGGTGAGGTGCCGGGAAACGCGCCAGTCATCCTGCACGAAGAAGCCGTGGTTCCAGACGCGGTTGCCGCGGATGGAGCCGCCGAAGCGCTGGGAGTAAATGACGGGGTTGCCCTGCTGGAAGGTTTCAAAGGAGGCGAAGGTCAGGGTGCCGCGGACGTTGGAATCGAACACGCTGTTGGCCTGAATCCGCTCGATGCTGTAGCCGAACTTGAAGGTATGGCTGTTGACGGTCTTGGTGACGGTGGTCAGGTTGTTGTAGACATTCTGCGTACGGCCCTGTGGCAGTCCCGCCCAGGTGCCCATCTCGGCAAAGCCATTCTGGAAGGCGACGGTGGGGGCGGTGATGTTGGCCAGCGGGGTGAAGTTCGGCAGGCTGCGGCCGAAGGTGGCCAGGTTGTTGATGACCATCGAGGCGCTCTGCACGCGGGTGTAGTTCAATGAGACGAACTGGGGCTTGTTGGTTGAGCTGGCGCCATTGGTGGGCAGGTTCGACGAAATGAACGTCAGGCCGGGCGACTGGGAGTCCTGCTTCTGGTAGGCGTAGCGGCCGGAGAGGGTGTCGCGATCAGACATGTTCCAGTCGATCTTGGCCGAATAGGCAACCGAGTTGGTGCCGAGGGGCGCAGCGTTGCTGACGGTACCGCTGGCGGAAGAGAAGCCCTGCACGGCCTCAAACAACTGACGGGCGGCGGGGTTTGTGATGCCGGCGACCTGCGCGGTGGTGGGGACGGCGGCGACGCGGGTGCCACCGGCGCCACGAATCTTCTGCTGCTCGTAGGTGCCGTAGAAGAAGAGCTTGTCGCGGATGATGCGTCCGCCGCCCTGGGCGACCCAATCATTGTCGCGGAGAATGGCGGCCTTGCCGGTGCGGTCGAAATAGTCACGGGCGTTCAGCTTGTCGTTCTTGAAGAAGTGCACGAGCGAACCGTGGTACTCGTTGGTGCCGCTCTTGGTGATGATCTGAAACTGGGAGCTGGCGTTGCGGCCGTACTCGGCGTTGAAGTTGTTGGAAATGACGTTGACTTCCTTGATCGCGTCGAGGGGGACGGTGCCGGTGCCGGCGCCGCCGGTGGTGGACACGTCGGTCGCATTGGCGTTATCGATCGTGATGTTGTTGCCGCGTCCGCGTCCGCCGTTGGCGTTGTAGCTGCCCTGTCCGAGGAAGGGATTGCGGGCCGAAACGGGAATCACGCCGGGGGTGGTGCCGGCGAGCGAAAGCACACCGTTGGGGAGCGAGAGCTGCGTGATGGCCTTGGATTCAACGCTGGCCTGCATCTGGGAGTTCGTAGTGGCGATGGCGACGGTAGACTCTTCGACCACAATTTCCTGGCGGGTGGCAGAGACTTCCAGCACGGTCTTCACTTCCCGGACGGCGCCGGAGTTGACGAGCGCACGCGTCGTCGTGGTGGCGAAGCCGGCGGCTTCGACACGGATTTCGTAATCACCGATGTTCAGGAGCGAGAAGCGGGCGATGCCCTGTGCGTCAGACTGGAGGCTACGGGTGGAGCCTTGGGCAAGGCTCTTGACAGTGACGTTTGCGCCGGAGACGATGGCGTCGGACGGGTCTGTGACTCGGATGACGAGATCACCGGTGATCTGGGCCATCGCTGGAAATGCCAGCGAGGAAAGCACCAGCACAGTTCGTGCCAGCGAGTGGAATTGCATAGGTTGTACCCCTCGAAGTTTTTGTTAGCTGCAACCATTGCGCTGGCCCGGGCGGTTACCGCGGGGGTCCTGCAATGGAGGTAAAGAACGAGACCGATCTTTAATGCTATGATAACGAATTTTACTTTTCCGTGACGGGGGCGGGGTTGGTGTGTGCCGGACCGGGGTTTGCGAAATCGAAGAACTCCTGGCGCGGGATGCCGGGTTCAAAGCAGCGGCGGCAGCGGGCCTCGTAGAGACCAGCGGCGCCGACCACGATGAGATCCTCGCTGCCGGCGAGGCGCTGGGTGTGTTTGGCGGGGTTGCCGCAGCGCATGCAGATGGCGAGGGTTTTGGTTATGGACTCGGCGAGGGCGAGGAGTTCGGGGATGGGGGCGAAGGGGCGGCCGAGGTAGTCAGTGTCGAGTCCGGCGATGAGGACCTGTTTGCCGGAGTCGGCGAGTTGTTGGGAGATTTCGATGAGGTCTGGTCCGAGGAAATTGGCCTCGTCGAAGCCGATGACCTGGGTACGCCAGTCGAGGAGTTGGAGGACTTCGCGGGCGTCGCGTACGACCTGAGAGGGCATGCGGGCGTCGGAGTGGGAGACGATTTCGTCGGGGGAGTAGCGGTCATCGAGAACAGGTTTGAAGACCTGCACGCGTTTGCGGGCAATGCGTGCCCGGCGCAGGCGGCGAATCAACTCCTCGCTCTTGCCGGAGAACATGGGCCCGCAAATAACCTCGATCCAGCCCACGTTGCCTGTCACAATATCCATATTCCCTTTATGATGGCATGCACCCAATGACGGGCCGGGTTCTGGAACCGGAGATGATGGACGAGGCGCCGATGGCGGACATCGTGGCGAATCTGCGGGATCTTTCGCGGATCAATCGGTGGATTGGCGGCAACCGCATTCTGGCGGGGCTGCTGGATCCTTACTTGAAAGCGAATCCCGAAGCGCTGATCTTGGACGTTGGAGCGGCGAACGGGGAGACGCTGCGGTGGTTACGTGAGCGATACCCGCGGGCGCGGCTGGTGGCGTTGGACCGTTCCGAGCGGATGCTACGTCTGGGGCCAGGGGTGCGAGTGGTGGCCGACGTGTTTTCCTGGCCGGTGCGGCCGAAGAGTGTGGACATTGTGATCTGCAGCCTGTTTCTGCACCACTTTGACGACGAAGGGGTGCGGGCGATTCTGGCGCAGTTCGAGGAGGCGGCGCGAACGGCGGTGGTGTGCGTGGATCTCTACCGGCATGTGCTTGCGCGGACTTTTCTGCCGGCGACGAGGCCGGTGGCGGGCTGGCACCCGCTGACGATTCATGACGGGGTGATCAGCGTGAACGCGGCGTTCGTGCCGGCCGAATTGCGCCGCTTGGCGCCACGCGCGCGGGTGCGGAACCACTGGCCGTGGTTCCGGTTGTCGTTGGAACTCGACCTCAGCCGGCCTCGATGAAGCCGGTAAGGTAGAGGACGGCGTAGCCGCTGATGCGGACGCGGTCGCCGCGATGCTGGCACCACAACTCGCCGCCGCGGGTCGAGACCTGGCGGGCGAACAGGTCCGACTTCTGGAGCTGTTCGGCCCAGAACGGGATGAGGGTGCAGTGGGCAGAGCCGGTGACGGGATCTTCGTCGATGCCCTGCCGGGGGGCGAAGAAGCGGGAGACGAAGTCACAGCCGGCGCCCGGGGCGGTGGCGATGACGGCGAAGTGCGGGAGTGCGCCGAGCGCCTGGAAGTCCGGGGTGAGGCGGCGCACGGAGGCCTCATCGGGGAAGACGCACATCGTGTCACGGGCCTGGAAAAGGGCCAGCGGCGGGGCGCCAAGGGCCTGGGAGAGGGCGTGGTCGGGGGCGAGGGGCGCGCCGGGGCGAGCGGGAAAGTCGAGGGTGAATTGGCCGTTGGAGCGGGAGACGGTGAGCGGACCGCTGCGGCTATGGAACGTCACCTGATCCCTACCGAAGCCGAGACATTCCATAAGGACGAAAGCGGAGGCGAGCGTTGCGTGTCCGCAGAGATCGACTTCAACGGCGGGAGTAAACCAGCGGATGCGAAAGCCGTCGGGCTCGGGGACGAAAAAGGCTGTTTCGGCGAGATTGTTTTCCGCGGCGATGTGTTGCAGCAGAGAATCGGGGAGCCACCTGGGCAGCGGGCAGACGGCGGCCGGATTTCCGCCGAAGCGCCTGGAGGTAAAGGCGTCGACGTTGTATAGGGTTTTTCTCATTCCACTACTTGACGCGGGAGCTGCGCGGTTCGTTTAACACCAATTGATCGAAAATGGCCAGAACCTGCTTGCGGTAGTGATAGAGGCGCTTGAGGTTGTCCCGGAAGTTGTCGTGGTCGTACTGGCTGCCGTGCAACCACTTCTTCAGAAGATTGACGGGGACGTCGATATCGCGGCGCAGGGACTCGACATTGTGGCCGCGCAGGAAGAGGCCATAGAACATGGCGGCTTCCCGGCGCGGCGCAAGGGGGTCCGACAGGTCCCGGTTGAGACCTGGCAGGGGCGCCGGAGATGAGGAAGCAAGGCGTTGCACTGGAGTACGAAACCACGAGTATAAACGGGCAGGATCGTGGCTATCAATAGGATTCTTGCATCAGAGATGACCGGAGATTTCCTCAGGATGCAGCGTTTTCATCCGGAGCGCGACCCAGGCGGGGAAAACGGCGGGATTTTCGAGCCAGGTGAGCATCCAGGCGGCCATTTCGGCCTTTTGGGTCCGTTTTTGCGGGTCGACGCGCAGGTTGCGGGCGGCGAGCTTTGCGTGGTCCTTGGCGGTGATGACGATTGAGCGGGCGGCGCGGCGAATGGAGGAGTCGCCGAATTCGTAGGAAGCGGCAAGGGCGTTGAGGGAGTCACGCAGGGCGGGGAAGGAGTCCTGGTCGACGCCGGCGGTGAGAGGATGGAGCGTGGCGCTGGAGGCTCGCAGGAGGCGGCGGAGCGAGGAATCGGAAATGGGCGCCAGAATGCGCTGCAGGTCGGCGAATTCGGCGAGGCCGACGACGGCGGGGGTGTGTTGGGCGAGCCAGGCGGAGAGGAGGGCGGCGCGCGAGGGCACGGGGGCTAACCTCCGCGGCTGCGCCAGGCGGCGACGGCGCGATTGTGCTCGGCGAGGGTGCGGGAGAAGTTGTGGCGGCCGCTGCCGTCACCCTTTGCGACGAAGAAGATGAAGTCGGACTGGGCGGGCCGGAGCGCCGCTTCGAGGGCGGCGCGGCCGGGGTTGGCGATGGGCCCGGGGGGGAGGCCGGGCACGGCGTAAGTGTTGTAGGGGTGGAGGCGCTGGAGATCGGAGCGGTAGATGGTTCCCCGCCAGACGCCTTCGAGCATGGCGGCATAGATGGTGGTGGGGTCGGCTTCGAGCTTCATGCCGAGGCGGATACGGTTGTGATAGACGGAGGAGACGAGCGGGCGTTCGTCGGGAGCGCCGGTCTCCTTTTCGACGAGGGAGGCGAGGGTCACGGTGGGCAGGACGTCGCGGGTGGCTCCACCGGCGGCCTTCCACTCCTTGCGGAACTGGTCGGTGAGGAGGCGGCAGATGGCGGGTCCGCTCATGCGCCGGGGGACGCGATAGGTGGAGGGAAACAGGAAGCCTTCGAGCGAAGGGGCTTGAGGGGCGAGGTCGCGGATCAGGGCCGGGTTGCGGGCGGCGGTGAGGAAATCCTGGCTGGTGGTCAAGCCGGCGTCGTGAACCAGGCGGGCGATATCGAACAGGTTGTGGCCTTCGGGGATGCGGAGATCGAGCAGATAGATGTCGCCGCGGCGGAGGCGGGCGGCGATCTGCCAGGGGCTGGCGGGTTTGTCGAACCGGTATTCGCCGGCCTGCCAGCGATCGCCGGGCCGGAGCGCGCGGGCCAGGAGCAGATGCCAGCGGGAGGCGATGACGCCGGCACCGGCGAGGCGGCGGGCCATTTCCATGGTGCCGGTGCCCTTGGGGAGATCGACGAATTGGGGTTCGACGAAGCCCTGATAAGGACTGTGGGCGGCGAAATAGGCGGCGCCGGCCGCGAGCAGCGCCAGGGCGGCGGCGATGCCGAGTCCTCGCTTCATTGCGCCGCCAGGAAGCTGTCGAGAATGATCCGTGCGGCCATGCGATCCACGCCGCCATCGCGCTCGGGCCGCTTTCCGGCTTCGCGCATGAGGTGGCCGGCTTCCTGAGAGGTCAACCGTTCATCCCACATGCGGTAGGGGACGCCGGCGGACTCCGAGAGGCGGGCGGTGAAGGCCTCGGCTTCGATGCTCATCTCACTGGGTTCGCCGTTGAGGTGGATGGGATTGCCGGCAACGATCAGGGTGACGCCGTTTTCGCGAATGAGGGTTTCGAGCTGCGCGATGTCCTTGCGCAGGCTGCGGCGGTGGAGGGTATCGAGGCCATGGGCCATGATGCCGAGCGGGTCGCTGATGGCCAGTCCGATTCGCTTTCGCCCGTAATCCAAGGCCAATATCCGCATTCTCCTCCATTATAAGTGGGCGCCCCGGGGGCCATGATAGAGTGAGGAGGAGTCGGCAACTTTGACGGTCCAAGACACGACATCTCCCACGATCGTGCAGATCCGTAACACCGGCGGCGTGCTGTTTACCGTCGGGGTGTTAGCGGCGTTGTTGTATTTCGGCCGGCTGTTCATTGTCACGCTGCTGCTATCGATTTTTATCGCATTCATTCTGGAGCCGCTGGTGAATCTGTTCATGCGGCTGCGGGTACCGCGAGGGTTTGCCAGCTTCCTGGTGTGCAGCCTGGCGCTGGTAGTGCTTTACTCCGGCGCGTTGCTGGCCTTCACGCAGGCGGCCGACATCTGGGAGGAGTTGCCGTCCTACAGCCAGCGGGTCAGCCAGATTACGGAGAAGGTGCTGGTGGAGGTGGAGTCGGCGGAAAAGACCGTGAACGACCTGTTGACGCCGCGGCGACGGAGGGACCAGGAGCGGCTGGCGCAGCAGCAGCAGATGCAGGCTGAGCAGCAGAAGCAGCAGGCCTCGCGGCGCCGGCGGACCCCGGACCCGCCGATGGCGCCGCTGCTGCCGCCGCCGGTGCAGGAGGTGCGGATTCAGCCGGAACGGTCGCCGGTGGTGGACTACCTATACGAGAACTGGACGCAGTTCTACGACATCCTGCTGATGGCGTCGTTCGTGCCGTTTCTGGTGTATTTCATGCTGAGTTGGCGGGACCATTTCGTACACAACTTCCTGCGGGTCTTCGAGGGCGAATCGCGCGGCATCGCGGCGGCGACGCTGGACGGGATTGCGCGGATGGCGCGAGCGTATGTGGTTGGGAACTTCATCCTCGGGCTTCTGCTGGCGCTGGTTTCGATGGGTTTTTTCTGGATGGTGAAGGTGCCGTACTGGCTGATTGTGGGGCCGATGAGCGGTTTCCTCAGCCTGGTGCCGTACGTGGGGCTGCCGCTGGCGATGATCCCGCCGTTTCTGGCGGCGTTGACGGTTTATGACAATCTGGCGGACTATCTGGTGATCGGCACGACGGTGGCGTTTTTCCATCTGCTGGCGTTGAATCTGCTGTATCCGAAGTTGGTTGGGTCGCGCGTGCATCTGAATCCGCTGGCGGTGACGGTGGGCCTGATGTTCTTTGGATTTCTGTGGGGCGGGATCGGGCTGGTGCTGGCGATCCCGCTGACGGCATCGGTGAAGGCGGTATGCGATCATATGCCGGGCTTCAGCAACTACGGGCGGTTGATGGGCGATTGACCGCGCCGGTGTGTTACCCTGCCCTTCATGGATCGCCGTCAATTCATAACCACGGGCGTGGGCCTGGGGGCCTCGCCTTTGTTCGCTCGCCGTGCCAAGTTGGATCGTAGCCGTTTTGCCACAGTGACGGACGAAAGCGGGAGGGATCCGGCGGAGAATTTTGAGTTTGCGCGGAAGTTTGGACTGCGGCATCTGGAGGTCCGGGCGGTTCCCGGGGCCCGGAAGCACTACGCCGATTTGAGTGAAGAGGAACTAAAGGCGGCGGCGAAGGAGTTTGCGGCCAACGGGGTGAAGGTTTCGTTTTTCAACTCCGGCCAGTGCAAGTACGCGCTTCCCGGGACCGAGTACATCCGGCAGCGGGCCGAGACGCCGGAGCAGCGGGCGGCGCGGATTGCGCGGGACCAGCAGAGCTTTGATAACCGGATGGAGACGCTGCGGAAGTCGATCCGGGCGGCGCAGATACTGGGTTGTGACAAAGTCCGCATCTTCGCGTTTCTGCGAACGGCCGAACCGGAAAAGACGATGCAGCGGATTTATGACGTCATGGGTCCGATGGTGAAGGTGGCGGAGAAGGAAGGCATCAAGCTGTTGCTGGAGAATGAAGTGGCCTGCAACGTGGCGCGGTGCGACGAACTGGCGGCGGCGATGAAGGCGATTCCCTCGAAGGCGTTCGGGATCAACTGGGATCCGTTGAACGGGCACCACATGAAGGAAGAGGTTTTTCCGCACGGGTACTCGCTGCTGCCGAAGAAGAAGATCTGGAACGTGCAGGTGAAGGGGAAGAGCATCCTGAAGGAGTTCCCGGAGGACTACCTGGATTGGGCCGCGATCTACGCCGCCCTTATGCGCGATGGGTACACGGGAAAGATCGGGCTGGAGTGCCATATCTTCGGTGACCAGTTGATCCAGCGGTCCCATGAGTGCATGGCGGAGATGATCCGCATTGCCGAGCAGATGAACAGCTAGGGGGGCGAAGATGCCGAGCCGCACCCTGCTGATCTGCGCCGGTATCGGGTTACTGATCGTTGGCGCCCTGGTGAGCGGCGTGTTTTCGGTGAATCAGTCGACGCGTCTGCAGTTGACCGGTTCCGTGCGGAAGACGCGGACGGCGGCATTGAGCCCGACTCGATCGGTGGTGGTACTGGACTTTCGTGCGACGAACCCTTCGAAGTACCGGTTTGTGGTGAAGACGGTGGAGGTGGAGGTCACGCTTGCCGATGGGTCGAAAACGGTGGGGCAGTTCATTCCGGAGGTGGACGCGAGGACGCTGTTTCCGGCGCTTCCGGCGCTGGGGGGGAAGTTGACGGATTCGATTGCGACGCGCGAGACGATTGCGCCGGGCGAGACGGTGGAGCGGATGACGGCGGCGAGTTTTCCGTTTCCGGAAAGTGAACTGGAGACGAGGAAAGGGATCGTGCTCCGCATCCATGATCTGGACGGTCCGGTGGCGGAACTGCGTTAGTTGGATTCCAGGTGGGCGAGCGGGTTATCGAAGGGGAACCCGAAGAGGCGCGGATTTTCGCCGATGACGGCGGCGGAGAAGATGTAGTAGACGTAGTCGTAGGTCTCGTTCGGCCACTTATCGCGATGCTTGTTGAGGACTTCCCAGAAGTTGCGTTCGCGCGGATTGGCGGGCATCGACTGTAGGAGCTTGACGATACGGTGCTCGCCCCAGTTGTAGGAGGCCATGACGAGGAGGCCGGAGGCCTGGGCGTCGGTGGCGTAGATATCCTTGATGTAGCGGGAGGCGGCGACGGTGGCTTTCTCCCAGTTGTGGCGGTCATCGGCGGGGTCGGGGCGGGGGAACTCGAATAGCGGCCCGATTTTGAGGCCGTACTTTTCGCCGGTTTCCGGGATAAACTGCCACATGCCCTTGGCGTGTCCCTTGTAAGTCATGGGACCGCTGATAAACGGTTCAAAGTTACTCTCCTGCATGGCGAGGTAGAAGAACTGGGGCGGGAGGCCGCGGTCGAGGAACTCCTTGGAGATGCGCTTGTGGTAGCCGTTGGCGATGGCGCGGTCGACTGCCGTTTTGTAGCGGGAGGAGGATTTCCATTTGCCGATATAGCTCTTCACTTCGGTGATGAACTCGGGAGGAGCGGCGAGTTCGCACTCGCCGAAGACGCGGGCCATGCGAAGGATGAGGCGCTCCTCTTCAGAGAGTTGTTTGTCGTAGAGCTTGAGGCCGGAGAGGAACCTGTCGTACTGGCTTTCCATGGCGACGCGGCGTTCGCGGAACTTACGGATCTGCTCGGCGCCCTGGGCGCCGCCGGTCTCGGCGACGAGGCGTTCGACATTGGCGATATCGACATCGAGCGACTTCATGGAGTAGAAGAGCTCCTGCGCCATGGCGGTCTGTTTGCGGACCTGTTGATCCCTGTACCAGGCGAATCCACCCACGCCGAGCAGCAGGACGACGAGCGAGCCGACAATCCAGCCGTACTTGCGCTTCTGCTTCTTCTGCACCTGCGTGAAGGCTTTGCGGATCATCATGGTCCGCTCGCCGGCGGGCGTGGAGCTGTCCGCGGTCAGGTACTTTTCCGCGTAGCTGGCGATCATGCGGGTTTCCGAGCCGGCGACCTCCGGCTGGGCCGGGACCTGCATGGACGGCGCGGGAGCGGGCACATCCACCTGCATGGCGACCCAAGGGCCCTGCACGCCGAGGCGCAGGGTAGCGGACTGGGAGATGGCGAGCGTCTGGAGGCGCTGGCCATCGAGCCAGATGCCGTTGGCGCTGTTCATGTCCTGCACCCACCACTGGCCGTTGGCGAAGGCAACGGTGGCATGCTGGCGGCTGACATGCGGATCCTCGATGACGAGTTCGACGCCCTCGACGCGCCCGATGCGGAACGACTGCTGGAAGCTGTAGTCGCGCGAGGTGCCATCGGCGGTGGTGACGCGCACACGGATCGCCGGATTGGAGGGGGAAGGGTAAAGGCCCGACACGGGATAAGGGTGGTAGGCGCGCCAGGGATCGAACCTGGGACCCTCAGCTTAGAAGGCTGATGCTCTATCCAACTGAGCTACGCGCCCACGCTCCTCCCATTGTAGATGGGCGGACTGCTTTATGGAGTGGGAGCCGGGGATGTAAAGAAGTGTAAGCCCGCAGGGCGGTCCGGAACGGCGGGGGATGGGGGCGCGTCGGAAGAGCGTGATGACACGACGAGGATTCTTTGCGGTGGCTGGATGTGGTGCGGCCGGGTTGGCGGCACGTAACTGGGAGCGCGATGCGTTTCCGGGCTGGACGGAGGAGTTTGTTGACCGGGTACTGACTGACTCGCCGTGGGCGCGACCGTTGACGGCGCCGTTCCGGTACTCGGCGCCGGCCCGGCCGCGATTCCTTACGTCCTCCTTCGAGCAGATTGGCGAGCCGCTGGGATTTCCGCCGGGCTGGCCGGGGAGGACGGGAACGCCGGCGGGCAACCGTTCGCCGCGAACGGACGACGGCGCGGCGCCGCCGGTGCTGACGGAGATCTACCTGAGGGTTCGCTGGGCGAGCGCGCTGCCGGTGCGGCAGGCGATGGCGCTGCACCAGTACGGACGCGGGGGATTGGATTCACCGCGGGCGGCAGCGCTGTTGGAGGACGCGGGCGGGGAGTACGTGATGGAGATGGCCGGCTTTCCGGCCACGCTGGTTGGGCAGGGGGCGCGGCGGTTTGAGGCCGAACTGTTGGAGTCGGCCGTACTCCACGTGAAAGGGCGCAGGGCGTTGCAGGCGGTTGCGTGCAGCATGCCGGAGCATGGCAATCACCTGATTGCGACACTGCGTTTTCCCCGCTATGCGGATCTTGAAGCCGAGGAGGGTACGGTGGAGTGCAGCGCGAGCGCGGGCCCGGTGGCGATCCGGCAGCGGTTCAAGCTGCGGGAGATGACCTACGGGGGGAAGTTGGAGATGTAAGGCGCGCGGTCAGTTTGCCGTCTTCAGGATGAGGGAGAGCAGATTCCAGGCGACGAGAATTGCAAACGCAATGTTGATGCGGGAGAGCAACTGGCCCTTGGCTGTCTGCCAGCAGTAGATGCCGAGGGCGAGGGCAACGAGTTTGACCGCCGCCAGGCCTGCCAGCGGGGAGGGAAAAACGTTGATGGCCCAGTTGACGATGGGGTTGCCTTCGCTGACGCCGTTGATGAGAAATGCCACGGTGGTCAGGAAGTCGAGGACCTGCAGGTAGGAGTAGTTGTACAGGGTCTGCGTCATAGCGGCGGATCAGTTACCCACTAGCCTACCGACGGGTAAGAGTTCTACCAATAGAACACCGGAGCCAGAACTAACCCCACCTGTGTACCGGTACTTTAGAGGTGGAAGGACTCACTCTGTTCCGGAATCGTGACCTTGCGGTTATAGCGTTCCTCGATGGCGAGGGCGAGCGCCTGCTGCTGGCTGTACTCCCCGTGGACGAGGAAGATGTGCTGGACGCGGGAGACGAGGGGTTCCATCCAGGCGAGGAGTTCCTGCTGATCGGCGTGACCGCTTAGTTCGTTGAGTTTGACGACTTCGGAACGGACGCGGACGGGTTCGCCGAAGATGTTGACCTCCTTCTGCCCATCGAGGAGTTTGCGGCCGAGGGTGTTTTCGGCCTGGAAGCCGGTGATGAGGACGGTGTTGCGCGGGTCGGAGACGTTGTTGCGGAGGTGGTGGAGGATGCGGCCGGCTTCAGCCATGCCGGAGGCGGAGAGGATGATGCAGGGGACGCGAATATCGTTGAGGGCCTTGGAGTCCTCAACGTCGCGGATATAGCGGAGGCGGCTGAAGCCGAACGGGTCGTTGCCGTCGTCGAGGAAGGAGTTCATTTCGAGGTCGTAGCACTCGGTGTGTGTGCGGAAGGCTTCGGTGACGTTAACGGCGAGGGGGCTGTCGACGAAGACGGGAATCTCGTGGATCTTTTTTTCGACGATGAGCTGATGGATGAGATAGACGAGTTGCTGGGTGCGGCCGACGGCGAAGGCGGGGGCGATGATTTTGCCGCCGCGGGCGGCGGTATCGTTGATGACGCGGGCGAGTTTCTCCTTGGCGTGGAACATGGGCTGGTGGAGGCGGTCGCCGTAGGTGCTCTCCATGATAAGGATGTCGGCGGGGGTGGCGCGCTGGGGGTCGCGGATGATGGGTAGGTTGCGGCGGCCGATATCGCCGGAAAACAGGAGGCGTTTGCCTTCCAGTTCGAGTTCGAGGAAGGTGGAGCCGAGCATGTGGCCGGCTTCGTGAGCGGTGGAGAAGACGCCGGGCATGACTTCGGTGCGGGAGTGCATGGCGACGGGGCGGAATTGGGTGAGGGCGGCCTTGGCGTCCTCGGTGGTGTAGAGGGGTTCGATAGGGTCAGAGGGGGGCTCGGCGATGACGCGGCGGCGGCGGGAGGTGCGGCGGTTGAGGAACTCAGCGTCCTTCTCTTGAATGAAGGCGGAGTCGAGGAGCATGGAGGCGCAGAGGTCGATGGTGGCGGGAGTGGTGAAGATGGGGCCGCGGAAGCCGTTGCTGGTGAGGTTGGGCAGGTTGCCGGAGTGATCGATGTGGGCGTGAGAGAGGAGGACGGAATCGACCTCGGCGGGCGGGAACGGGAAGTGTTTGTTCCGTTCGGTTGCCTCCTTGCGGCGGCCCTGATACATGCCACAGTCGAGCAGGAGGCGGCGGCCTTCCGTCTGAATCTCGTGCATGGAGCCGGTGACGGTGCGGGCTGCCCCGCGAAAGGTGATCTTCATGTACTAACAGCGTAGCCTGTTATGCTCAGAATTCGCGCCCTATGGGAAAAGTTCTGTTGATGGTGGCGGCACTGGCGCCATCGCTCTGGATGTTGTGGCAGGCCGGGGGGATTCCGCACCTGGGGTATTTCCACGATGACGGCATCTACGCGGGGACGGCGGCGGCGATCGCCGAGGGGCGGGGACCGCGGCTGGAAAGCCTGCCGGGGGAGCCGTGGCAGGTGAAGTATCCGCCGCTGTTTCCGTTGTATCTGGCGATGGGAGTGCGGTGGGAATGGGCGTTGACGCTGCTGGTGTGGCTGCCATTGCCGGTGCTGCTATGGTTGACGTGGCGATGGCGCGGCGACGGATGGGTGGTGCTGCTGTTGGGGTGGAATCTGTATTCGGTTGTTTTTGCCTCGACGACGTTGTCGGAGGTTTTTGGAACCTGCCTGCTGGTTGCTTCGATTCACCTTCTGGAGCGGGAGCGGACGCGGACTGCCGCGGTAGTGGCGGGATTGGCCTATCTGGCGCGCACGGCGCTGATTGCGCTTCCGGCGGGCGCGATTCTGTGGCTGTGCTGGCGGCGGCGGTGGCGGGACGCGGCGATCTTCGGCGCCATCTTCGTTCCCTTCTTTGCCGCGTGGTCGGCTTTTGTCTCCACCCACCGGCTGGCCGGGGTCGAGGGCGGAGCCGTTTATTACCTCTCCTACACTCAGTTTTTTGTTGAGAACATGGCGCCGGATGTTGTGCCGGTCGTGCTGCGCACCAATCTGGAGGCGTTGTTCGGGAGCCTTGGCGGGGTGCTGTTTTTCAATGCTGGAGATTCGTTCTGGGAGATCAATTTCGCGCGCCTGGCGCTGTTTGCGGCGATTGCGGGCATCGTGCGCCGGGCGCGGCGGGAGGGACCCGGGCCCTACGAATTTGTTGCAGTGCCCTACCTGGTGCTACTGGTGGTGTGGAACTTCATTCCCAACGAGCGGTTTGTCTACCCGCTGCTTCCACTGCTGGCGGCGGGTTTTGTGTGGGAGATGCGGCATTTCCGGGAGATGCTGCGAGTGACGTGGGTGAAGCAGCGCGGAGCGAGCATTGTGATCGGGGCGCTGGTGGCCGCCGGGGTTCTGTGGATTGGCCATCGGAATCTGACGTCGGCCATTCGAAATGTCCCGACACTGGCGATCAACTATCGTGAAATGGCGCCGGACCGGGAGAAGGCTTACGCATGGATTCGTTCCAACACACCGGCCGGGGCGAGTTTTCTAGCGTATGAGGACCCTGCGCTGCGGCGGCACACCGGGCGACATGGCCTGGGGATTCACTGCCCGACCCGCCACTTCTACCGCAATGACCAGAAGGAGATCTTTGCCTACCACGACCACCTGATCACCTCGATGCGCGAGGAGGGGCTGGGGTACGTACTGATTGGTCCGAACGATCTGTCGCAGGAGATCCAAGCGGCCGACCGCGAGAAGATTCTCAACGACTGGAAGACGCGCGCGGACCTGGAGACCGTGTATGAAAACCCGCGGTATCTGATCCGCAAGTTACGCCCGTTACAATCGGGAATGTGACCCGTTTCTGGTTCGTAGCACTGATAGGGGCGGCGGCCCTGTGGGCGGAGAAGAAGCCCGTGACGCTGGAGGTGGCGGCGGCGCCGGGGGCGGCCGCGTCCGTAACGCCGGTCTGGGCGCCGGATGGCGGCCGCTTTCTTTACACGGAGGGCGGGAAGATCCGGCTGTATGACTGTGCGACCCGGGAGTCGCGGGCGCTGGCGGTGATGGCAGAGTTGACGGCGAAGGCCAGTGTGGGAACGGCGGACAGCCGGTTCCAGTGGCGAAACCGGAATGTAGCCGCGGCCGGGCCGCAGTGGACGCGGGATGGGAAACAGATTCTGGTGCCGGCGGGTGGGGACCTGTTTCTGGTGGATGCGGAGACGGGAGCGCTACGGCAGTTGACGGCGACGGCGGAGGCGGAGGAGGACCCACAACTGTCGCCCGACGGAACGCGCGTGGCCTACCGGTTGCGGAACGATTTGTACGTGCGGAAGCTGAGCGGGGGCGGGCCGGTACGGTTGACGCGCGACGGCGGGGAGACGATTTGGAACGGAAGGCTGGACTGGGTGTATCCGGAGGAGTTGCAGATCCGGCAGGCATGGTGGTGGTCGCCGGACGGGGGATCGATCGCGTATCTGCAGTTTGACGTGAGCAGGGAGATGATCCATCCGCATGTGGATGCGAGCCCGGTGCAGGCGGTCTACGAGCCGCAGCGGTTTCCGAAGGCGGGTACGCCGAATGCGAACATCCGGTTGGGAGTGGTGGGCGCCGGCGGCGGGAAGACGCGATGGATGGAGATGGGGCCGACCGCGGAGACGCTGATTGCACGGGTGCAGTGGATGCCGGGCGGGCGAGAACTGGCCGTGCAGCGTTTGACGCGGGTGCAGGACCGGCTGGAGTTGGTGGCTTTTGATGTCCGGAACGGGCGGGGGCGCCTGTTGTTGGAGGAGCGGGACGCGGCGTGGATCAACATCCACAACATCCTGCACTTTTTTGCCGATGGCCGGTTCCTGTGGGCGAATGAGCGGGACGGATTCCGGCATTTGTATGTGCAGGAGCCTGGCGGGTTACGGCAGGTGACGCGTGGGGAGTGGGAGGTGGTGGATGTTCCATATGTGGACGAGGCGGGCGGCGAAGCATGGGTGACGGCGACCCGGGAGAGCCCGCTGGAGCGGCAGGTATACCGTGTGAAGCTGGCGGACGGGACGATGAGGCGGGAGACGAAGGGAGAGGGCACGCATGTGGTATCGGTCGGGCCCGGGGCGCGCTACTACACCGACGCGTGGCAGAACCGTTCCCAGCCGCCAAGGCAGGTATTGGCCGATGGCGCTGGCCGGGAAGTGGCCGTGGTGAAGGAGGCAGCGACGCAGGAACATGAGCTGCTGCCGGTGGAGTATGTGACCTTCCGTGGCAAGGAGGGCACGCTGTTTCACGGGCAGGTGATCAAGCCGAAGGGCTTTGATGCTGGAAAGCGCTATCCGGCCGTCGTGATGGTGTATGGCGGGCCGCATGCGCAGAACGTGCGCGACAGCTGGGCGGGGCCGAATTGGGAACAGGCGCTGGCGCAGCGCGGGTACGTGATCTGGCGGATGGACAACCGGGGCACGAGTTTTCGGGGGCATGCGTTTGAAACTCCGGTGAACCGGCAGTTGGGGGAGGTGGAGCTGGCGGACCAATTGGAGGGCCTGGACTACCTGCTGGCGCAGGGATACGTGGATCCGAAACGCGTGGGGATCTACGGGTGGAGTTACGGCGGATTTATGACGCTGTATGCGATGACGCATGCGCCCGGCCGTTTCGCGGCGGGAATCGCGGGGGCGCCGGTGACCGATTGGCGCCACTACGACACCATCTACACCGAACGATACATGGGGTTACCGGCGCAGAACGCGGAAGGATACCGGAACGCAAGCCCGGTGAACGCGGCCGGGAAACTGGAGGGGAAGCTGCTGCTGGTGCACAACTTCCAGGACGACAACGTGCTGTTTCAAAACAGCCAGCACATGATGGAAGCGCTGCAGAAGGCGGGTAAGCAGTTCGACTCGATGTTCTATCCGCTGAAGAGCCACGGCGTGACGGGCGCACTGCGGCTGCATCTGCTGCAGACAACGACGGAATTCCTGGACCGGCAGCTGCGAGGCGCCGGTCCAAGGAACTAGAGAGTTACTGACCGCGACCGCCGCCGCCACCGCCACGGGCGGTGCCGACATCGGCGCCACGGGCGGCGGGGGCCGCCGCAGGGGCTGCTGCGCCGCCGCTGGGAGCGGGTAGCGAAACGGCGCCGGCGGTGCGGGACTGCGTGGTGTAGTAACCGTTGTTGGCATTCCAGGAGCGGCCGCTCATGTCACCGCCGCCGAAGCCGGCCGAGGGGGGCGGGGCCTGAATGAAGGACTGGTAGTAGCGGCCGACGCGCTGCGGACCGAAGAAGAAGTAGCCGAACGGGCTGCGGTACATGGCGTTGCCGACCGGGAGGTAGGTCATCATGCCGAAGTAGGGGTTGTAGAACCAGCCACCGATGGATGGGGCGAGCATCGAGCCGGAATTGGTGCGCACCATATTGGCCGAGGCGATATTGGCCATGGCAATGTACTCGGCGCGGCGGTTGGCCCAGCGGTAGAGCGGGTCACCTGTTTTGTTGTCGAACCTGGCGATGGTGTTGCCGTTGGTGAACTGGAGTTCGCGGCCTTCCTTGAGGGTTTGCGGGGTCTGGCCGGCGATGATCTGCGCCTCGCCCTTGTAGACACGGACGCCGAAATCCTTATCAATACGGACCAAGCCGGTCTTGGCGAAGCTGACGGAGGTGTCGTTGACGAGCAAGGTGACGGAGTTCTCCAGATTAACCTCGGCCACTTCGACCAGCGCGACGCCGGAGAGGAGTTCGAGGCGGGTGTTGGCGAGGCGGGTGGAGATCATGCGGATGCGGCTATCTTCGCCGAGGCGAAGGAAGACACCCGGGTTGAGGAGGATTTCGACACGGCCCGCGGCGGTGGAGAGTTCCTGGCCATCCTTCAAATCCGTGTAGCGGCCGCCGGTCTTCATTTCGACTGGGGCGACGCCGGCGTCGGAATGGATGTTGACCTCGCCTTCGGTGTAGTGGATGACGCCGGCCTTGGCGGAGATAACAGCCTGGCCGAAGCTCGCGCTGGCGGCTAAAGCCGCCATAACCGGAACAATCAGTTGGGTTTTCATGGCAATACCTCCACAGGGGTCACGACTCCACCGGTCCGGCTGGTGGTCCTGCTCTTCTCGTTGGACGCTGCGAAAAGGATACGGTTTCAGAAACCGGAATGCAAGGGGTGGCCGGAGTGCCACGATGGAAGATTTTTCATGCGCCGGGGGCAAAGGCTATATACTCGTGCTAGATGATGGGGACCAGGCCAGCCGTGCGAGCCTCCCTGCCACTCCTGCTGTGGTTGCTTTGCGGAGTTGCGCCCGCGGAAACGGTGGCGCCGCCGGCGAGCGGAACGCATGTGTATGTGCTGCCAATTGCAGGTACGATTGACCTGGGACTCGCGCCGTTTCTGGACCGGACGCTGCGACTGGCGGCGGGGGACGGGGCGGCGGCGGTGGTGCTGGAGATCAATACGTTCGGCGGGCGTGTGGATGCGGCCGTTGCAATGCGAGACGCGCTGTTGAACTCCAAGGTCCGCACGATCGCGTTTATCAACCAGCGGGCGATTTCGGCTGGTGCGCTGATTGCGCTGGCCACCAATACGATCGTGATGGTGGAAGGGGGCACGATCGGGGCGGCGACGCCGGTGCTTTCCGGCGGCAGTGGCGCGCCGGTTCCGACCGATGAGAAGTCGGTGTCGTATGTCCGCAACGAGTTTCGAGCGACGGCGGAGGTGCGGAAACGGCCGTACCGATTTGCCGAGGCGATGGTCGACGCCGATGTGGAAATTCCGAAGGTAATTGAAAAAGGGAAGCTGCTGACGCTGACGACGGCCGGCGCGCTGGAACATAAGGTCGCCGATTTTCAGGCCGCGACGCTGGAGGACGCCCTTGCGGCGGCCGGACTTCCGAAGGTGGAAGTGCGGCGGATGAGTGAAAGCTGGGCGGAGTCGTTGGTGCGTTTTCTGACCAATCCAATCCTGAGCTCGTTCCTGCTGTCGCTGGGGCTGCTTGGCCTGCTGGTGGAGATTCGAACGCCGGGTTTCGGGGTACCCGGCGGGATCGGGCTGCTGGCGATCGGCTTGTTCTTCTACGGGCACTGGCTGGTTCGTCTTGCCGGGTGGGAGGAACTGCTGTTGATTTCGATCGGGATTGTTCTGATTGTGCTGGAGATTTTTGTGATTCCGGGCTTCACGGTGGCTGGGGTGACGGGGGTGGTGGCTCTGTTGGCGGGCCTGAGCCTGAGCCTGATTGGGAGCGGAGCGGAGTTCGCCCAACTGATTGGAGCAATCGGGCAGGTGACGCTGTCGCTGGCGTTCTCGGTGGTTGTGGCGGCGGGGCTGTTTCGATTGTTGCCGCATACGCCGATCGGCCGGCGGCTGGTTCTTTCGACGGGCATGACGGCGGAAGAGGGGTATGTGTCGGCGCCGGCGTCGGACCATTCCTGGCTTGGCCGCCAGGGGACGGCGATCGGCCCTTTACGTCCGGCGGGAATTGCAGAAGTAGAAGGCCACCGACTTGATGTTGTCTCCGACGGCAACTACATCCCCGCGGGGTCCCCTGTCGAGGTGATCCGGGTGGATGGCAACCGCATCGTAGTGAAAGCACTCCCAACGACGAAGGACGCAACACATGAATGAACTGGACTTTCCGACGCTAGGGGCCTTCGGCATACTGGCGCCGATACTGATCGGGCTGATCGTTGTTCTCTATATCGTCCCGATTCCGTTGTGGGTGGCGGCGTGGTCCTCGGGCGCCTATGTGAGCCTGGCGAACCTGATCGGGATGCGGCTGCGCCGGGTGCCACCGTCGACGATCGTGATTGGACGGATCAGCGCGGTGAAGGCGGGGCTGGAGATTTCGGCAAACGACCTGGAGGCGCACTATCTGGCGGGCGGGAATGTGACGCGGGTGGTGAACGCGCTGATCTCCGCCGACAAAGCCAACATCGAGATGCCGTTCAAGCGGGCGGCGGCGATTGATCTGGCCGGGCGTGACGTGTTGGAAGCGGTGAAGATGTCCGTTCTTCCGAAGGTGATTGAGACGGCCCGCATTGCGGCGGTGGCCAAGGACGGGATTCAGTTGATTGCGGTCTCCCGCGTGACGGTGCGGACGAATCTGGACCGGCTGGTTGGCGGGGCCGGAGAGGAGACGGTGATTGCGCGCGTGGGCGAGGGGATGGTATCGACGATCGGTTCCGCGTTGAGCCACAAGGACGTGCTGGAAAACCCGGATCATATTTCGAAGAACATTCTGAGCCGGGGCCTCGACGCGGGAACGGCATTTGAAATCCTTTCGATCGACATTGCCGATATCGACGTCGGCGAGAACATCGGGGCAAAGCTGCAGATTGACCAGGCGAACGCGGACAAGCAGATCGCCCAGGCCAAGGCGGAGGAGCGCCGGGCGATGGCGGTGGCGCAGGAACAGGAGATGAAGGCGCGTGTGGTGGAGGCGGAGGCCGAAGTGCCGCGGGCGATGGCCGAAGCGTTCCGGAGCGGGAATCTGGGCATCATGGATTACTACCGGATGAAGAATATCCAGGCGGACTCGGCGATGCGGGAGTCGATAGCGGAGGGCGGACTGGAGCCGCCGCCGGTGAAGGGGTAACGTGGACCTCGAGCGACTGATCCTGTTCCTGGTGCTGACGATTGCGCCGCTGTTCAACCTGCTGTATCGCGCCTGGCAACACCGGGAAGAACGGAGCCAGGCCGAGGGCGCCGCGGCGCCGCCGCCAATGCCGGTGGAGGTGAAGCCGGCGCCGCCGGTGCGGCCGGCCGGCCGGCCGAGGGGGCTCGTGCGGCGCCAGGTGGCGCGTGCGGCGGCGGCACAGGGTGGCGCGACGGCGGCTGAGCCGCGAACGGCGACGCGGCGCAGGACGCGGATGAATACCCCGCTGCGGCGGGCGATCGTACTGCGGGAGTTGCTGGGGCCGTGCCGGGGGTTGGAGCCTTACGAGCCGCGCTGACTAGGTCTGCGGTTTATGGGGCAGGTGGCAGTCGACGCACTTCGATCCGGCGTAGTGCTCATTGGGGTTGACCTTCAATGTGTCGTCCCGCTTTGCCTTGCCGGTTTCGTGGCACTGCAGGCAGAGCGGCTGGGCCTCGAACTTCGCCGGCTTTTCCTTTCCCCCGCTGGAGATGTGTTTTTCCTGCGGGCCGTGGCAGGTGGCGCACTCCAGCTTTGTGTGCTTGCCTTCCTTCTTCGTTGCCGCCTGTTCGGCGTGGCAGGCGCCACACTCCTGCGCCTGTATGACCATCCCCGCACTTAGGAGTGCGAACAACCAGAGTCTTCGCATGCCCCCATCGTGGCCCACGGACATGTGAGCGTCAAGCCAGTACCTTCCTTACCACCTGGCCCCGCACGTCGGTCAACCGGAAGTCCCGCCCCATGTGCCGGTAGGTGAGGCGGGTGTGATCAAACCCGAGGCAGTGGAGGATGGTGGCCTGCAGGTCATTGACATGGACGGGATCTTCGGTGATGTTCATTCCGAGATCATCGGTGGCGCCGAGCGTGATGCCGCCGCGCACACCGCCACCGGCCATCCACATGGTGAAGCAACTGGCATGATGGTCGCGCCCGGCTTTAGCCTCCTCGGCGTTGCGGAAGTCGCCGAGCGGGGTGCGGCCGAACTCGCCGCCCCAGACGACCAGTGTCTGGTCGAGCATTCCGCGCTGCTTCAGGTCCTGCAGGAGGGCGGCGACGGGCCCGGCGGTGATGTCGCAGTTCTTCTTCAGGTCCTTTTCGAGTTCGGTGTGTTGGTCCCAGGAGGAGTGGGTCACCATGACGACGCGGACCCCGCGTTCCACGAGGCGCCTGGCCATGAGGCAGTTGGTGCCGAAGGCGCGCGTGGTTTCGGCCTCGAGGCCGTAGGCGGTGCGCGTGGCGGCGGACTCCCTGGAGAGGTCTGTCAACTCCGGGGTGCTGAGCTGCATGCGGGCGGCCATTTCATAGGACGCGATGCGGGAGGCGATCTCGCGGTCCCCTGTCTTCTCCAGACGCACCCGGTTCAACTCGCCCACCAGGCCGAAGTCCAGGCCCTGCTCCTCCGCCGAGACGCCGGGCGGATTGGACAGATACAGCACAGGGTCTCCGGTGCGCCGGAACATCACGCCCTGATGGCTTGACGGCAGAAAGCCGCTGGTCCACTGTGCGGACTGGCTCATGTTGTTCTTTCCGGTACTCAGGACCACGAAGCCGGGCAGGTTCCGCGATTCGCTGCCGAGTCCGTACAGGACCCAGGAGCCGAGGGTGGGCCGGCCCGGGAGCATGTGCCCGGTGAAGAGGATGAGGTCGGCTGGCTGATGATTGAAGGCGTCGGTGTGCATGGACCGAATGATGCACAGGTCATCGGCGACGGGCGCCCAGGCGGAGACCCAGTCGCTGAACTCGGCGCCGCTTTGTCCGTACTTCTGAAATGGACGATGGCATCCGAGCACCTTGGCGTTGGGCTTGATGAAGGCGAACTTGAAGTCCCTGGTCATCGACTCGGGAAGGGGTTGGCCGTGCCATTTGGCGAGCGCGGGCTTGGGGTCGAGGAGGTCGATCTGGCTGGGGGCGCCTTCCATGTAGAGGAAGATCAGGTTCTTTGCCTTGGCTGGAAAGTGGGGTTGCTTGACGGCGAAGGGATCATCGGCGGCGAGCAGGCCGGGCAGTCCGGCAAGCCCGATGCCTCCGGCGGCCGCGGTAAGAAAGTGTCGCCGCAACTGAGTCCGCTGGCTATTCACGGGTCAGAAACTCGTCGGTATTGAGTAGGGCTCGGCTGGCGCCGAACCAGCCGCGGCGCGCGACATGACTGAGGACGGCGTCCCTTTCGCGGCCGGAGGGCGGACGGCCGAAGCAGAGGGCAAAGGCCGTGTCGACGCGCGCGGATTCCGGCGCCTGTTCGATCCGGGCGGCAAGGGCGCGGGCCGCCTCGACGAAGACGGGGTCATTCATCAGGTTCAGTGGCTGCAGGGGCGTGTTGGAGGTTTCGCGCCGGGAGCAACTGACGGTGCGGTCCGGCACGTCGAAGGCCATCAGCAGGGGATATGCGGCTGTTCGCTGGAGGAAGATATAGAGCCCGCGGCGGTACCTGTCGGGGCCGGTGGTCTCCTCCCACTTCATGGAATACTGCAGGTCGGCCACCCCATCGGGTTGCGGAGGGCGGATGCTTTCGCCGCCTACGCGTTCATTCAACAGGCCGCTGACGCGGAGCGCGGCGTCGCGAATGAGCTCCGCGGGAAGGCGGAGCCGGGACTGGCGGCCGAGCAGGGTGTTCTGCGGGTCGGCGGCCGCCAGATCGACGCGCGCATCGGATGCCTGCCGGTAGGTGGCGGAGGTCACCAGCAGACGGACCATATGTTTGATCCGCCAGCCGGAATGCTGGAACTCAGCCGCCAGCCAGTCCAGTAACTCCGGATGGGTGGGCGGTTCACCCTGCGCGCCGAAATCCTCGGAAGTGCGGACGAGGCCGCGGCCGAACAGTTCCTGCCACAGGCGGTTGACGGTGACGCGTGCGACCAGCGGATTGTCGCGGGAAACGAGCCATTCGGCGAGGGCGCGGCGGCCGTGCGGACCTGGCGGCAGCGGGGGCAGGGAAGCGGGTGTGCCCGCCGGGACGGCTTCGCCCAGGTCCGACCAGTTGCCGCGAATCCGGACGTGGGTGGGCCGCCGTTCGCCGCTGTCCTCGAGAGTCATGATGCCTTCGCGGCGAGGGAAGCGCTCATCGAGCTTCTTCAACTTCTCCGCGAGCTCCTTGAGCTTGAGTGCTTCGTACCGGGCCTTGCCGATGGCGGCGGAGGAGTTCTGCGCGAAGTAGTCGACCAGTGTGTCCTGCTCGCGGGCGGTGCGGTCCCGCTGGTTCTTGAGGAGCGTGCGGCGTCCGTGGTCCACGCGTTTGGAAAATGAGTCGTAGGTGACATCCCAGTTCGGACGCTTGCCGGGGTTGGCCAGGGCGTCGCGCATGCCGTCCTCCCAGAACTGGAGGGCTTCGTCGATGGCGTAGGCGCGGACCAGGGCGTCGCGCTCGGAGCGATAGGCGGCCGGTGGTGGCGGCTCCAGGTCCAACTCGTCGGCATCCTCAAAGAAGGCCATCAGGGAGTAGAAGTCCCGCTGCGAGATGGGGTCGTACTTGTGGTCGTGACACTGCGCGCAGCCGAGGGTGAGGCCGAGCCAGACGGTTCCGACGGTGCTGGTGCGGTCGAGCAGTTGTTCAAACCGGATGCGGTCCAACTCCACGCCGCCTTCGCGGCTGGTGATGGTTTGGCGGTGAAAACCGACGGCCACGGGTTCTCCGGCGAACTGTTCGACGGTGAACCGGTCAAAAGGCATATCGGCGTTGAACGCGCGGATCACCCAATCGCGGTAGCGCCAGGCGAAGGGGCGGCCGTAGTCCTGAACGCCGCCTTCGCTGTCGGCATAGCGGGCGAGGTCGAGCCAGTGGCGGGCGAACCGTTCACCGAA
>CAZWDD010000027.1:0-2847 GCA_964632345.1 uncultured Solibacteraceae bacterium
GCCGCGCTGCGCGGCCACGGGTGTCTTGTGCCTCCTCCAGGTCGAGGACCGCTCATCCGCGCCGAAACCGGATTGCGACTCGGAAAGGACAGTCAAGAGTTTTCATGCAGAAAGCGACGCAGACGATGGCGCTGGCCATGGTCCCGCTGGGCGCGGGAGAACTGCGCGCGCAGCAGGCGATTATCAACATGCCGTCGGCCGATATCACGCCGAAGGGACAGGGATTTCTGATGCACGAGACACAGATGCACCCGTTCCAGGCGGGGACCTCGCGCTACTGGTACGGGACGAACTTCTTCACGTACGGCGTGGGCGGGAACACGGAACTGGCAATCACGACGTACAACGCCGGGGCGCCGGCGGCGATCAATCAGAACGCCGGTTTCGGTTTCAAGTCGGCGATTCCGCTGGGGCGGGACAGCCGGGAGCGAAAGGTGACCGTGGGCTCCATGGGGCTATGGAACTACCGGGGACAGGGCGTTGGGAACTTCTCCTATGCGCACTACAGCTGGCGGGTGCCGCGGGCCCGCACACGGATCACGATGGGCGGGTGGTTCGGCACGGAAGAGCTGTTCAAAAAGAACACGGGTAACGTGCTGGGCGGGATTGAGCATCCGCTGCACAAAAAAGTAATTCTGCTGACGGAGTGGTTCGCGGGAAACCACGACCTGGGATTCGTGATTCCGGGCGTGCTGTTCCACCCGACGCCGCGGCAGATGTTCGTGATCGGCTACAAGATCGCCAACGACCCGCGTAACGGCGCCGGGGGATTCGTGGTGGAGTACGGGTTCTTCTTCGGCGGGGACGACGATGAGGATGCTCACTGATGCCGCGGGCGGGACGGGCGCTACCTCGGAACGGGGGCGAGGAGCGAGAGCAGCGCGGCGACCTGATTGTTTTCCTCGATGGGATGGCGAAGCGGCATCGACTGGTTGATGCGGTAGTGGTTGCGGCGGCCGGTGCGGGTGGACTCCAGGTAGCCGGCCTCGATGAGATCGGCCACAATGCGCTGGGCGGCCCGTTCCGTGATGCCGACCCGCCCTGCGAGGTCGCGCAGGCGGATGCCCGGATCCGCCGCAATACACAAAAGAACATGGCCGTAGTTGGTCAGAAAAGTCCAACGGTCAACTGGCACAGCCACATCATACGCCACAGATCACATGTATTGCAAATCACGAACTATATATCGTATATTGAAAGTCGGGAATCCAATGTCTACACAAAATCTTGCTTCCGCCACTACGGCCAACCAGGCCGGGACCTCGCAACTGATCACGGTCGCCCACGGGGACGGCATCGGGCCGGAGATTATGAACGCTGCGCTGCGAGTGCTGCGCGCGGCGGGAGCGAGGCTGGAGGTGGAGACGATTGAGATCGGGCAGGCGGTGTATCAGCGGGGGGTGAGCGCGGGGATCGAGGCGGAGTCGTGGGCGGCGCTGCGGCGGTCCGGGGTGTTTTTCAAGGCGCCGATCACGACGCCGCAGGGGGGCGGGTTCAAGAGTTTGAACGTGACGGTGCGGAAGACGCTGGGGCTGTACGCGAACGTGCGGCCGACGGTAGCGTATCACCCGTTTGTACGGACCCGGCATCCTGGCATGGACGTGGTGATTGTGCGGGAGAACGAGGAGGATCTGTATGCCGGGATTGAGCACCGGCAGACGGACGAGGTGGTGCAGTGCCTGAAACTGATCACGCGGCCGGGGTCGGAGAAGATTATCCGGTATGCGTTTGACTACGCGGTGCGGAACGGGCGGCGGAAGGTGACGTGTTTCAGCAAGGACAACATCATGAAGATGACGGATGGGCTGTTCCATCAGATCTTCGATGAGGTGGCGCGGGAGTATCCGCAGATCAAGACGGAGCACAAGATCATTGACATCGGGGCAGCGCTGCTGGCGGACCGGCCGGGGGATTTCGATGTGATTGTGACGTTGAATCTGTATGGCGACATTATTTCCGACATTGCGGCGCAGGTGGCGGGATCGGTGGGGCTGGCGGGGTCGGCGAATATCGGGGACCGGATTGCGATGTTCGAGGCGATCCATGGGTCGGCGCCGGATATTGCGGGGAAGGGGATTGCGAATCCGTCGGGGTTGATCCATGCGGGGGTGATGATGCTGGTGCATCTGGGACAGACGGAGGCGGCGACGGCGGTGCACAACGCGCTGCTGAAGACGCTGGAGGAGGGGATTCACACGGCCGATATCTATAACCCGGCGCAGAGCGTGCGACGGGTGAGCACGGAGGAGTTCACCGAAGCGGTGATTGCGCGCCTGGGCCAGAGACCGGAGCACCTGGCAGCGGTGACGTACCGGCCGGCGGCGGAGAGCGCGCCGGGCATTGTGGTGGCGCGGCGGGCGCCGGCGAAGAAGGAGATCGTGGGCGTGGACGTGTTCCTGCACTGGAACGAGGGCACGCCGGAGGAGCTGGCGGGGAAACTGCAGCCTGCGGAGACGGAGAAGCTGCGGCTGGGGATGATTACAAACCGGGGCGTGAAGGTGTGGCCGGGCGGGCAGCCGGAGACCTTCTGCACGGACCACTGGCGCTGCCGGTTTGAGGGGAGCGGCGGGGCGGTGGGGCATGCCGCCATTCTGGAGTTGCTGGGGCGGGTGGCGGCCGCGGGGCTGGACTTCATCAAGACGGAGAACCTGTGCACGTTTGACGGGAAGCCGGGGTACTCGCTGGGGCAGGGGCAATAGAGGGGGCGCGGGGCGAGGCATCGCCTGGCCTGCGGGTGGCGGTGCGGGCTACCTGGCAACCTTCAGGCTGGAGAGGACGCGATGCATTTCGAGGAACAGGGCGGCCGCGCCGACCGGCTTGCTGATGAAGCCATCCATGCCGGCCGCC
>CAZWDD010000027.1:2857-27927 GCA_964632345.1 uncultured Solibacteraceae bacterium
TTTTCCTTGTCGCCTGACATTGCGTTTGCCGTAAGGGCAATGATGGGGATTCGCGAACCGCCGGGCTCGCGAGCCCGGATCTCGGCAGTGGCCTCGAACCCACCGAGACGAGGCATCTGGACATCCATGAGGATGGCGTCGAATTCCTGACTGGCGAACGCTTCGACGGCTTCCAGCCCGTCGGCGGCAATGACGACGCGACAGCCCTGCCTTTCGAGCATACGGCGGACAACCTCCTGATTGACTCGGTTGTCTTCGGCGACCAACACGCGGAAATCCGCCCACTCCGTGCCCGCATCCGGCGGAAGCGAGGACGGGCGCTGCGGACCGTCCGCCGGGGCGGCGTGGCCGATGGCCAGCAGCAGCGCCTGCGCCAGTTGGGAGGGGAGTACGGGTTTCGTGAGACAAGAGACGATGCCGTGAGACGGCGCCTCGGTGTTCCGACGGCAGGAATTTGCAAGTAGCACCACTTTGGGGGCATTGAGCCCATAGCGCAGCTGCAATTCGTCCGACAGGGCGACGCCGTCCATTTCCGCGAGGTTCTGGTCGATGACGGCGACGCGTGGCCATGCGGAGGATTGGCCGACAGGATTAAAAAGACGGAGCGCCTCGGCCGCGTCCGTTGCGATGGCCGGCCGCATTCCGAGGCGGACGGCCATTTCCGCAAGAATCTCGCGGTTTCGTGCGCTCGCGATCACGAGAAGGACGGGCAGCCCCATTAGTGGCTGCGGCGGTGCTGTGGGGTCCGGGGCGCCCGCGGAGGCGGCCTCCGTGACAAAGCTGAAGACGCTGCCCTGGCCCGGTTCGCTGGTGAGGGACATCCGCCCGCCCATCAACTCGACCAACCGTAACGAAATGGTCAACCCGAGTCCTGTTCCACCGAAGGTCCGTGTGGTGGTGTCGTCACCCTGGTCGAATGCCTCGAAGATGGCCGACTGGCGATCCTTGGGAATGCCGATGCCTGTGTCCCGGACCTCAAACTGCAGACCGGGCCGCCCAGAGGCCAGAACGGTGGATTGGACATTCAACTCGACCTCACCGGCCGCGGTGAACTTGATGGCGTTGCCGAGAAGATTGGTGAGAACCTGCCCGAGACGGACAGGATCCACGACGACGTGTTCGGACACTTCGGGGGCGACGCGGCACAGGAGTTCCAGGCGCTTCTCGTGGGCGCGGAAGGCGAGCGGTGCGACGACTCGGGAGAGCAGATCGCCTAAGTTGACCGGCACCGGGTCGATGCGCAGCTTTCGAGCCTCCATCTTGGAGAGGTCCAGGATGTCATTGAGGAGCGCGAGGAGGTTGCCGGCCGAGGAGTGGGCCGCCTCAATGAGGGTGCGCTGTTCGACCGTCAAATTGGTATCGAGGGCGAGTTCCGTCATGCCCAGAACGCCGTTCATGGGGGTTCGGATCTCGTGGCTCATACTGGCGAGGAACTCGCTTTTGACGACGTTGGCGTTTTCGGCCTGTTCTTTCAGGTCCGCCATGCGGGTCAACTGCGCGTTAATGGTGGCGGTCTGCCGGCGGACCCGCCGGCGAAGGGAAGCGATCCAAGCGGCGGCAACGAGGCCCAATGCACACAGGACTCCGAGAATGCCGAGCAGCCGGGCGGGAGTCCACCAGACGGGGTGCTCTGCAACGACGACGTTTCCGGGACCGCCGAGAAGCAGGCGGAATGCGTGGGGCCGCCGGAAGGTGTCGTAAGAAATCAGGCAGACGCCGGTGAGCCGCAGTATGCTGCCGGGGGCGGGAATTTCGGAAAGGCGTCCGGCTTCGCGCGGTAGGTGGGCCGTGAAATCCCCTCCCGCCGAGCCCATCACGAACTCGGTTTCCATGGGTGTTACGGTTGCCTTCAGGAGCCTGCCCTGCAGCTGCAGGAGGCTGAGGTCGTGCTTCGTGCTGAGGTGGAGGTGAAAGGTGGGATCGCTTTCCGGCTCGGATTTCGAAGCCAGAATCTGTTTCGCGGTCGCGGGTTCGGGGGAAAGCTGCACCGATCCGGGCGACGGGCGGCAGGAGGCGCCGACGAGGCCGGGGCGGCCCTCGACGACGCCGCGAAATCCGACCACCTCGACAAAGGTTCCCGGCCTGGGCTGGCAGGAGGGCAACGCCTCGACCGCGATTGTGGATTGCTGATTGGCCAGGTAGATGCGTGAGCGGGACTCCACGGCGGCGACGAGGCCGTGTGTCCTGACAGGCGACTCCCGGTCGGCGCCAGGGTCGAAGCCACCGATGGAATCGAGCGGGGCCGCTGGACTGGCGAAGATGTCCACCGGAGCGTCCTTGCTGAGCGTAACGAAGCGAGGGCCGGGCACGAAGAACTTGATGCCCAATGCCTGCCGGCGCGTATTGTAGATGGCGCCGAGGGCACCGCGCATACGGACCCTTGCGCCGACGCTGAGGGGAGGGGATGTGCCCTTGAGGATGACCAGTGCGGAGCCCCCAGTGCCCCGCAGCACATACTCGGTGCTTTCAGCCTTGGAGGTGACGGAGGTGATCATGCCCGAGAGTTCGGCCCAATGGCCGACCCACTGTCCCGCCGCCACGTCTTCAAGGGGGAGACGAATGGGAGCCGGCAAAGCGGCCCGCCCAACGCGCCGGAAACTGGCGTCGCGCATGCAGGGGGAGTAGTGGCCGGCTGTGGTGACTCCGTCGATTTCGATGAGATCGCCGGTGGACACTCCCGACTCGTTTCCGGACGTCGCCAGGTAGGCGAACGTCCCGCCGGTGGCATCCTGCAGGAACAGGAAGCCGAGATCTTCATCGGCATACAGGACGACGGCCTTCAACCTGGCAGGAAGTCCCGCGTCGGCCTCGGCGCGGGTCAGGGTGTTGAGTTCCTTCGCGGTGGTAAGTGTGCGAGGATCCGCCCAAGCGGGCGACGCGAGCATCGCGAGGCAAGCGTAGATACCGAGACCTGCAAAACTACGGTATCCGAACATCGCAGGTCCTCCCAGCACTCACAATCTAGCTCAAAACGCGCCCCGTCTGAAGGCATATCGGCCCAGTTCGCGGGTTCTTGACCCGATCGCGCGGGCATTCCCGCGGGGCAATGGTAACATGAGGGCATGCGAAGGCCCGATGCGTCCATTTCGGTGTGGGTGGCACTGACGGCGGGGAGCGCTCTGGTGGCGTTGTTTCAAGTTCTGGTGGCCGGGCGGGGTGTTGGCCAAGCCGCGTTGGGATTCGCGTGGGGAGCGATGGGCGCGACGGTGGTGGCGTGTGTGGTGGATGTGATGGGGCGGGGTGAGAAGTAGCGCGGCGGGCGCGGGTGCCTACGCGCCGAAGGCCTGGATGGGCGCCTGTGCCTTGAGGCGCATCTCGTCCCATTCTTCCTGCGGGTCTGAGAGGGCGATGATGGCTCCGCCGGCGCCGATGGAGACGTGGGGGCCGCGGAAGACGGCGGTGCGGATGACCATGTTGAAATCGGCCGAGCCGTTGCAGGAGAGATAGCCGAGGCAGCCGGAATAGACGCCGCGGGCCTCGTTTTCGAGCCGGTCGATGATCTCCATGGTGCGGAGCTTGGGGGCGCCGGTCATGGAGCCGCCGGGGAAGGCGGCGCGGAGGCAATCGAGGGCGCCGAGGCCGGGTTTGAGTTGGCCGGTGATGGTGCTGACGAGTTGGTGGAGGGTGGCGTAGGACTCGACGGCCATGAGGCTGGGAACGGAGACGGAGCCGGGTTCGCAGACTTTGCCGAGATCGTTGCGGAGGAGGTCGACGATCATGAGGTTTTCGGCGCGGGTCTTGGTGCCGGCGGCGAGGCGAAGGCGGAGGGCGTCGTCCTGTGGGGCCGTGGCGCCGCGGGGGGAGGTGCCTTTGATGGGGCGGGGTTCGACGCTGCCGGATGGGGTGACGCGGAGGAAGCGTTCCGGAGAGGAGCAGGCGACGGAGAGGGCGGGGAAGCGGAGGAAGGCAGCGTGGGGGGCGGGGTTGGCGGCGCGAAGCCGCTGGTAGTAGGCCAGCGGGTCGGTGGTGGTGGCGGCGTGGAACTGGTTGGTGAGGCAGAGTTCGTAGCTTTCGCCGTCGCGAATGGCACGGAGGCAGGCGGCGATGTTGTCGAGGTATTCGGCGCGGGGACGGCTGGGGGTGAAGATGGCCGGTTGCTGGGGCGGCGGCACGGCTGGGGGCCGCGGGGAGGCGAGCTGGCGCTCGATGGCATCGAACCAGGCATTGGCGGCCGGTTCCTGGCCACTTGCGGCGAGATAGGCGAGGTGCAGTTCGGCGGTGAGGTGGTCGATGACGACGAAGCGTTCGACGAACGCGAAGCAGCTATCTGGGGCGGGGGAGCGGTTGACGGTCTTGATGCCGAAGGCGGCCTTCATTTCGTAGCCGAGGTAGCCGACGAAGCCGCCATTGAAGGGGCAGGAGGGGATGCCGTCCTCGATTGCCTCTTGCGAGAGGCGGGCGTTGAGGTAGGAGAAGAGATGCTGGCGGGAGGTGGTGGTGTTTTCGCCGTGGTGGAGGGAGAGTTCGCCGGTGTGGGCGTCGAAGGAGACGATTTCGAGGGCCGAGCGGCTGCCGCCGGCGAGAATGGAGAAGCGCGCGGAGGTGGAGTTGGGCAGGGCGCTATCGAGCCAGAGGGCGATCTCTTCGCGGCCGAAGAGGGTGGCGAAGACGACGTCGCTGGCCAGAGTGAGCGGGAGGGTGCGGGTGAAGGCTTTGCGGGATGGTTGGGGGCGGGGCGGCGTTGGCGCGGGGCGAGTGGGAGGCCGGGGAGGAGTGGCCGGAGCGGGGCGGCGGTGGTTGGCGCGGGCGGCGAGCTGGAGGAAGTTTCGCAGGAGCGCCTGGCCGTGGGTGGTGCAGATGGATTCGGGGTGGAACTGGACGCCCCAGATGGGTTTGGTGCGATGGGCGAGGCCCATGGTGAGGTTGTCGGGGGTCCAGGCGGTGCGCAGGAGGGGCGGGGGGAGCGGGTCGGCGCAGATGAGGGAGTGGTAGCGGACGGCTTGGAAGGGATTGGGGAGGCCGGCGAAGAGGCCGAGGCCGTCGTGATGGATGGAGTCGATGCGGCCGTGCATGGGTTCGGGGGCGTGCTGGATGGCGCCGCCGAAGCCGGTGCAGATGCCTTGATGGCCGAGGCAGACGCCGAGGATGGGGAGGTGGAGTTCGCGGAGGATGGCGGCGGAGAGGCCGAAGTCGGAGGGGCGATCGGGGCGGCCGGGGCCGGGGGAGATGAGGACGGCGTCGATGGGGAGGGATTGGAGGCCGGCGAGGGTGATTTCGTCGTTTTTGAGGACGATGGGGTCGTGGGATACGAGCGGGGCGACCAGTTGGTAGAGGTTGAAGGTAAACGAGTCGTAGTTGTCGATGATGAGGAGCTGCATTCGGTGGCGAACGGCCGCGGCGGGGTGGAGTGACACCCGTCTGCCCCATGATCCGAAACCGAGCGGCGGGGCGTCAATGGAGTGGGGAGGGCGCTGATGTCATGGTCTGCCGAGGTGTAGGCTGGGGAGTGTGAGGTGTCGAGGGAATGGCGAATGAGACGGGTCCGCGGCGCCGGTTCCTGATGCTTGCCGGAATGGGTCTGCCTGCTGCCGGTGGGCTCTGCTCGCAGCCGCCGGTCGAAAAGCAGTCCGGCGCCGTTCGGTGTCACGTCATTAACTGGCACGGGAGGGAACTCCCGCAGTACAAGCTGATGATTCGTTCGAGGGGTGCTGCCGCATTCGCGCCGATGGCGCTATCCGGTTCCGGAACAGCAGAGTTCCGCTTGCCATACGGGACTTATCTTCTGGAAGCGACTGCCAGCCTGCACGACAAAACAGAGATAGAGTTCACGGTTGACGAGGCCCGTTCGCTGCTGGTTATCTCGCTGCCACCCAGCAATTGGGGGGAGTCGACCGTCCGATACACCGAGTTAGGCGGTAGAGTGGCAGGCGGAACGGTAAGGCGGGAGAAACGGATCGTCAGGATTGTCAGTTTGTTCGGTGACTTCAGCCGTTATGGGGCTGTCGAGGATGACGGGAGTTTTGCGATCGCGGATGTCCCGGATGGGGAGTATCTGTTGCTGGTGATGGACGGATTTCGGATCCTTCGGGAGATGCGAGTGTCGAAGACGCCGCAGCACTCCGAGTTCATGGTTACGCTAAGTACACGCTAGGCGGGGCGCGGGCGGGGGCGGCCTTTTGGGACAATGGAGGAAACATGGCATCGCCCACCTCCGCGCGACTGGCGACGACGCTTTGCGGCGTACCGCTGCGCAATCCGGTTCTGGCCGCGTCCGGCACGTTTGCCTACGCGGTGGAGTTTGCTACGCTGCTTGACCTGGCGCAGGTAGGCGGGATTGTGGTGAAGGGCCTGTCCCGGGAGCCGATGGACGGCAACAAGCCGCCGCGGATCTGGGAGGCGCAGGGCGGGATGATCAACGCGATCGGGCTGCAGAACATCGGGGCGCGGGCGTTTGTGCGGGACAAGCTGCCGGGCATACGGAAGCTGACGACGCCGGTATTCGCCAATGTTTTCGGGTATTCCATTGAAGACTATGAAGAGGTGATCCGGATTCTGGACGGGGAGGACGGGCTGGCGGGGTATGAGTTGAACGTCTCGTGCCCGAACACGAAGCACGGCGGGATCTTCTTCTCGAACGATGCGGAGTTGCTGGGGACGGTGGTTTCGCGGGTGCGGGCGTTGACGCGGCGGCCGGTGATTGTGAAGTTGTCGCCGAACGTGGCGCGAATTGATCCGCTGGCGCAGGCGGCGGAGGCGGCCGGGGCGGACGCGGTGAGCCTGGTGAACACGTTTATCTCGCTGGCGGTGGATGCGCGGACGCGGCGACCGCGGATCGGGAATATCTTCGGCGGGTTGTCGGGGCCGGCGATCAAGCCGATTGCTCTGCGGCTGGTGCATGAGGCGGCGCGGGCGGTGAAGATACCGGTGGTGGGGCTGGGCGGGATTGCGAGCGGCGAGGATGCGGCGGAGTTTCTGGTGGCCGGGGCGACGGCGGTGGAGGTGGGGACGGCGACGTTCTGGGATCCGGAGTCGCCGGTGCGGATTGCGCGGGAGTTGGATGCGTTCTGCCGGGAGGAGAACATCGCCGCGGTGCGCGAACTGACGGGCACACTGCAGTTAAACTAGAGAATCATGCCGCAGAAACGTATCATTGCCACCGACGACGCACCGAAGGCGATCGGGCCTTATTCGCAGGCCGTTATCTACGGCGATACGGTGTACTGCAGCGGGCAGATTCCGCTGGACCCGGCGACGAATCAGCTGGTGGAAGGCGGGGTGGCGGAGCAGACGGCGCGGGTGCTGGAGAACTTGAAGGCGGTGCTGGAGGCGGCGGGATCGTCGCTGGACCGGGTGTTGAAGACGACGGTTTTCCTGAAGGACATGGGCGAGTTCGCGGCCATGAACGAGGTGTACGGGCGGTACTTCCACGTGAACCCGCCGGCGCGGGCGACGGTGGAGGCGGCACGGCTGCCGCGCGACGTGCGCGTTGAGATAGAGTGCATCGCGGCGCTGGATTAACGCGCCTACTGGTGGACGGAGTACTGCGGCTGGGGATCGTTGAGCTTCACCTCAACGGTCTTTTCTTCTTCCTCGATCTCGAAGATCTGGCCGAAGGTCTGGAGGCCCTTGGCGATGACCTGGATCTGGATTTTGCCCTGCGGGATGGCGGGCATGGTGGCGACGCCGTCCTGGTTGGTGCGCATCTGGTAGGTGGTCATGATCTTTTTGCCGAACTTGACGGCGGAGCGGCCTTCGACGAAGCGGACGACGACGCTGGCGCGGTCGACGGGCTTATCGGTTTTGGCTTTCCGGACTTCGACACGAATCTTGGTCATGGGCGGATCTGCCAGCACCGGCAGCGCCCCCGCGAGCAAAACAAGGCTGAACACCAGACGCGTCATCATACGTTTCTCTATTTTATGTCGGGGAGAAGGAATTTGGATGGGGTGTTGAGTGCGGCGGCGGTAAATTCCGCGGCGCGGTAGCCGCTGCGGACGGCGCCTTCCATGGTGGCGGGCCAGCCGGACTGGGTCCAATCGCCGGCGAGCCAGAGATTTTGGAGCTTTGTTTGGGGTTCGGGGCGGTGATGGTGGAGGCCGGGAAGGGCGGAATAGGTGGCGCGGGCCTCCTTGACGACGTGGGCTTTGAGGAGTTGGGCGTCGCGGGCGCCGGGGAGGAATTCGCGGAGCTCGCCGAGGGCGAGGTCGATGACCTGCTGGCGGGGCATGTCGAGGAGCTGGCGGGAGGCGCTGATGACGAGTTGGAGGTAGCGGCCGGAATCCTTGTTGAAGAACCACTGGATGTTGCGGTCGAGGAGGGTGGCGTTGGGGAGGGTGGTGACGGGCCGGTCAAACCAGAGATGGACGCCGGTGATGGAGGAGTGGGAGAAGGCGGAGGTGTCGATGCCGGCTTCGGGGACGAGGGTTCCGATGCGCTCAAAGGGAACGGCGGCGATGTAGTGACGGGCGGGGATGGGTTCGCCGTTGGAGAGGGCGGCGGTGACGCGGCCATGCTCGACGGCGAGGCGTTCGACGGAGGCGCGGGTGCGGAGGGTGACGTTGGGGAGGCGTTTCCAGGCGGCGGAGCCGTAGAGGTCGCCGAGGGGGACATCGGGGACGCCCATTTCATAGGAGGTGGAGGTGGCGAGGAAGCCGAGGCGGTAGACCTGGAAGCCGTGGCTGGCGGCCATGCGGTCGAGTTCCTCATTGATGGCGCTGACGAGTACCTGGCGCCAGAAGCGCTCGATGGCGTTGGGGGTTTGGCGCTTTTCGCGGAGCCAGTCGAGCATGGAGATGTCGTCGAGGTCGGGACGGCTCTTCTCGGTCATGATGGCGAGGAAGGCGCGGGCGATGCCGAGTTTATCGCGGAGGGAGAGGAAGGGGAGGCGGAGGAAGGATTCGGTGAAGTGGAGCGGGGCGGGGAGGAGACCGCGGCGGAAGATGGACATGCGGCCGCCGGGTTCGAGGAAGGGGATTTCGGAGAAGAAGCGGACCTTGTCTTCGACGCCGAGGCGGCGGTAGAAATCGAGGAGGTTGACGCAGCAGCGGAGCAGGACGTGCTGGCAGTTATCGATGACTTCGGCGTCCGGGAGGGAGTAGGAAGTAGCGCGTCCGCCCAGGAAGGGTTTGGATTCGAGTACCTGTACGGTAGCCCCTGTGCTTCCTAGTGCGGCCGCGGCCGCGAGTCCTGCCAGTCCTCCACCGATTACCAGTACATCGGTCATGCAACGCCGGCTACGAACAGCCGCGAACGCTTGCCTCCGCCGCCGCCAGACGATGCGCCGAGTGCGATGAGCAGGCACACGATGAGGTAGGTGACGTCGGAAATGTTGGAAAGGTCCATGCGGATGGTTCTAGCCTCTGCCCCCAAGTATGGGACTCTGGCTCCATTCCCGCAACCGCTAATGGTTCCAGTACCCCTGCGACCATCCTACTATGACCCCGAGGACGCCACCAATAAGAGGGAAGGCGGTGAGAGCGGCGAAGAGCCTTTGTTTCCAGGACCAGGAGTTGTTGCGGAGGGTGAACCAGCCCTGGGCGATGAAGACTGGTACCATGCTGACCACGAACCCGGCGCCGCCGTGGGTACACCAGGGGCAATGGGGGCCGTGTTTGTGATGGATATTGCAATGGGCGTCCGCGGCGGCCCAGATGGACTGGCAGCCGCACTGGAAGACGAGATTGCAGAAGTTGATGGCGAGCGCCGCCGTGAAGGCGAAGACGCCGAGGAAGAGAGCCGCTTTCAGCGGCTTGCGCAACGGCCCACCCGGGCGCGGCCGTGGAGCCGCAGCATATTTTCGATTAAGCGGAGGCCGCAGTTGCCTTCGAGGGAGAGGAGGGATTCGGGGTGGAACTGGACGGCTTCGATGGGGAGTTCGCGGTGGCGGACCCCCATGATGATGCCGTCCTCGCTTTCGGCGGTGACTTCGAGGGAGGCGGGGAGTTTCTCAGGGAGGGCGTAGAGGGAGTGGTATCGGCCGACGCGGAACTCGTCGGGGAGGCCGGCGAAGGCGCCCTTGCCGAAGTGGCGGACCTTGGAGGGCTTGCCGTGCATGGGGTAATCGAGGACGCCGAGTTCGCCGCCGAAGGCTTCGACGATGCCCTGGAGGCCGAGGCAGACGCCGAGGACAGGGTAGCCGGCGCGGGCGGCGAATTGGACGAGTTTGGGGACGCCGAAATCGGCGGGGCGGCCGGGGCCGGGGCTGACGAGGATGAGGTCCGGGTTGATCTGTTCGATCATGGCCTCGGGGATGCCGGCGCGGTAGGTAACGACATCGGCGCCGGTCTGGCGGGCGTAGTTGGCGAGGGTCTGGATGAAGCAGTCGTCGTTATCGACGAGGAGGAGTTTGAGGCCTTCGCCGACGGGGGCGGGTTTTTCGCTGGCACCGTTATCGCGGGTGCGGCCGGCCATGGCGCGGAAGAAGCCGGTGGCCTTGATGCGGGTTTCGGCTTCCTCGGCGGCTGGGTCAGAGTCGTAGAGAAGAGTGGCGCCGGCGGGGTAGGTGGCGAAGCCGTCCTTGAGGTGGACGGTGCGGATGGTGATGCCGGTGTTGATATCGCCGTTGAGCGACAGCATGCCGATGGCGCCGCCGTACCAGCCGCGGGCGTCTTTCTCCAGGTTTTCGATCATCTGGGAAGCGGCTTTTTTGGGGGCGCCGATGAGGGTGACGGCCCACATATGGGAGAGGAAGGCGTCGATGGCATCGAAGCCGGGCATGAGGATGCCTTCGACGTGGTCGACGGTGTGGAAGAGGCCGACGTAGCTTTCGATGAGGCGGCGGCCGATGATCTTGACGGAGCCGGGGACGCAGACGCGGGACTTATCGTTGCGGTCGACGTCGGTGCACATGGTGAGCTCGGACTCTTCCTTCGGAGAGGAGAGGAGCTGCTTGATGTTTTCGGCGTCGGTCATCGGGTCGCCGGTGCGGCGGGCGGTGCCGCTGATGGGGCAGGTTTCGACGCGGGGACCTTCGACGCGGACGAACATTTCCGGGGAGGCGCCGATCAACTGTTCCTCACCGAGTTGGAGGATGAACTCGTATGGGGAGGGGCTGGCCTACTGGATGGTCTCGAAGAGCTTGGAGGGGCTGCCGGAGTAGGTGGTTTTGAAGCTCTGGCGGAGGACGACCTCGTAGAAATCGCCCTGTTTCATGCCCTTGCGGACGGTTTCGACGTTGGCCATGTACTCGGCGGGCGTATGGTCACTGGTGATGGGCGCGGGCTTGCGGCGGGTCGGTTTGGGGACGGCGGCGCCTTCGCGGGGGAGGGAGGCGGTGGAGAGGCCGTGGAGGGAGAAGTCGTACTGGAAGCGTTCGATCTGCTCCTTTTTGCGATCCATGTAGTAGATGTCGTCGCAGAAGAAGAGATGGAGGTCCTTCTTGCCGTCGCGGGGCAGGCGAAGTTGGATGGGGTCGAACTGGAAGAGGAGGTCGTAGCCGAAGGCACCGACGAGGGAGAGGCGGGAGTCGTCGGGGTGGCGGAACTCCTCGACGAGGGCGCGGAGGACGCTGAAGACGGAGGGCTGTTTGGAGCGTTCCTCTTCGGAGAAGAAAGCCGGGAGGGGCTTGAGGGTGGCGTGGATGCCGGTAGCGGGGTCAGCCTGGAAGTCCTGCCAGAAGTCGCGGGGTGAGAGCGACCGGGCGATCATCTGGCAGAGGACTTCGCCGCGCGCGTTAAGGGGATTGAAGCGGACGTTGCGGCCGGCGGAGAGGATTTCGAGAGGAGGGGTGATGGCGGCGATGTCCCATCGCGAATACCGCCCGGGATACTCGTATCCCGAGGAGAGGTAGAAGCCGCGGAAGCGGTCGAGCTTGCGAAGCAGTGGTTGCAGGCCCCGGCGAAAGGGGGCTCTGCTGACAGTCCGGCTGACCGCGATCCCGCTTTTGGTCTCGTAGCGGAGGGTTCGCATGGTGCTCGTACTAGGGTAGCAGCAGCGCGGCTACGCTACCCTGTAGATTGCGCACATGAGCATCTACTCGATAAAGCCGATGGAATTTGACGGCCTGAAGACTGTGTCGCTGCACGGGCGGGGCGGGAAGGTGACGACGGAGATGTTTGCGCGGCCGCATCGGGCCGGGGCGCCGTTGTCGGCGTTTCTGGACAGTCTGCCGCGGATACTGGCGGCGGACACGTTGCGGGATGTTGCGGGGCGGCTGCGGGAGGCGAGGGCGAAGCGGCGGGCGATTCTGTGGGGGATTGGGGGGCACGTGATCAAGGTGGGGCTGGCGCCGGTGCTGCTGGACCTGGCCGACCGGGGGTATGCGCACGGGTTCTCGATGAACGGGTCGGCGACGATCCACGATTATGAGATCGCGGTGGCGGGGCATTCGAGCGAGGACGTGGAGGCGGTGTTGCCGGACGGGAGTTTCGGATCGGCGGAGGAGACGGGGCGGGATATCAACGAGGCGATCGCGGCGGCGGCGGCGGAGGGGATCGGGATGGGCGAGGGGATTTCGCGGTGCATCCACGAGAAGGCGGACGCGCGGTATGCGGGGGCGAGTCTGTTGTGCGGGGCTTATGCGCGGCGGATTCCGGTGACGGTGCATGTGGCGATCGGGACGGATACGCCGCATACGCATCCGGGTGCGGACGGGGGGGCGATCGGGGCGGCGTCGCATCGTGACTTCCGGCTGCTGTGCGAAATGGTGCGCGGGCTCGACGGCGGCGGCGTGTATTTGAATGTCGGCTCGGCGGTGGTGATGCCAGAGGTGTTTTTGAAGGCAATAAGCGTGGTGCGGAACCTGGGGCACCCGCTGCGGGACTTTACGACCGTGAATTTCGATTTTCTGCAGCATTACCGGCCGACGGTGAACGTGGTGAAGCGGCCGCACGCCAACGCGGGGGGGCGCGGGTATGCGCTGACGGGGCACCATGAGATTATGATTCCGCTGCTGGCGGCGCTGCTGGTAGAGGCCGGGGATTGAATATGAATCCGATAACGGGCGGGGAGCCGGCGTGGGGCTGGCGGGAGGTGGCCATGGCGATCGGGCTGATGGCGCCGGCGTTATTGTTTGGGTCGATTGTTGCGGCGGCGGGGGCGTGGGCGATTCTGGGGCGGGGGCCGACGGGGGTGGAGATCGCGATACCCGGGCAATTTGCGGCGTATGCGCTGTGGCTGGGCGGGATGTGGGTGGTGTTTCGGGGGTTGGGGCTGCCGATGTGGCGTTCACTGGGGTGGACGTGGCCTGAGGCGGGGCCGTGGGGGTACCTGGCGCTGGGGCCGGCGGTAGCGTTGACGACGGGGCTGCTGGCGAGTCTGCTGGGGGCGGAGAACGTGCAGAACTCGTTGATGGACCAATTACTGGCGGACCCGGTGGGTTGCCGGTTGCTGGTGCTATTCGGGGTGACGGGGGCACCGCTGATAGAGGAGTTGCTGTTCCGGGGGGTGATTCTACCGGTGGCCGTACGGTCACTGGGGATGGCGGCGGGGCTGCTGGTGACTTCCGTACCGTTTTCGCTGATGCACGGGCCGATGTATGACTGGAGCTGGCAGCACCTGTTTCTGCTGGTCGTCGTCGGCGTGGTTTTTGGCCTGGTGCGGCTCCGATCGGGGTCGACCCTGGCTTCGACAGTTACCCACGGCGCCTATAACCTGATGATGTTCGCCGGACACTTTCTTTCTCTCTAAATCACCATGCTCGAAACTATTGAATGGACTCCGGAAGGGGTCGTCATGATTGACCAGACGCTGCTGCCGCGCGAGACGGTATTCGTCACGTGCAAGGACTACCTGGAGGTGGCCGATGCCATCCGGACGATGATTATCCGGGGTGCTCCCGCGATCGGCGTTGCGGCGGCGATGGGGGTAGCGATCGGGGTACAGAAGTCGGAAAACCCCGATGCGGAATTCGGAACGATCTGTGAGACGCTGGCGGCGACGCGGCCGACGGCGGTAAATCTGTTCTGGGGAATCGAACGGATGAAGCGACTGTGGGCGGGACTGGAAGGCGAACCGCTGGCGGAAAAGCGGGCGGCGATGGTTGCCGAGGCGATTGCGGTGAAGGAGGAGGACGTGGCGATCTGCCGGGAGATCGGGCAGCATGGCGCGGCGCTTGTTCCGGACGGGAAGACGGTGCTGACGCACTGCAATGCGGGGGCGCTGGCGACGGCCGGTTATGGGACGGCGCTGGGCGTGATTCGAGCGGCGGTGGAGAGCGGGAAGAAGATCGACGTCTTCGCCGATGAGACGCGGCCGTTTCTGCAGGGAGCGCGGTTGACGGCGTGGGAGTTGCTGCAGGACGGGATTCCGACGACGCTGATTACCGACAATATGGCGGGGCACTTCTTAAAGTCCGGCCGGATCGGCTGCGTGGTGGTGGGAGCGGACCGGATTGCCGGCAACGGGGATGTGGCGAACAAGATCGGCACTTATTCGGTGGCGGTGTTGGCGAAGGAGAATGGCGTGCCGTTTTATGTGGCCGCGCCGATTTCGACGCTGGACCTGACGTTGACGGACGGGAGCCAGATCCCGATCGAGGAGCGGTCAGCCAATGAGGTGACGAGCGTATTCGGCGTGCCGGTGGCGCCGGCGGATGTGAATGTATGTAATCCGGCGTTCGATGTGACGCCGAACCGCTATGTGACGGCGATCATCACGGAGCGGGGCGTGGCGCGGGCTCCGTTTACGGAGAGCCTGCGCGCCCTGGCGAAGTAGCGCCGGCTAATTGCAGCGCCGGACCTCCCGCTCGACGGAGGTGCCGGCGCCATTGGCGATGCGGACCTTGAGAGTGGAGACCTGGACGCCGCCGCCCTGGGGTTCGGCGGTGACGGGAACGTCGAGGCGGAAGGCGCCGCCGGCGCGGGCATTGAGGGGGTTGCTGAAGTAATCGAAGGCGATGGGTGCGAGCGGCGTCTGGGTGAGCAGCGAGCCGTTGAGGTCGAGGTACATTGCCGTCAATTCTCTGGTGGAGGTCTGTCCGGTGATCTGGAGGTTGAGCACGTTCTGATTGACGGTGTAGCAGGCTTCCGAGAGGACTGGAGCCGAGCGGGGGACCGTCAGGCGGACCGGCGCGGGGGCGATAGTTTGCTGTTCGCCGGCGATGGTGAGGCCTTCAACGGCGATAAGATGTTCGGCGGCGACGGAGCCTGTGGTGGCGAGGCGGAAGCGTGCCGCGCGTTCGCCGGCGGGGATGGTGAACCGGACGCGGCGACCGCCGGGGAGGAGTTGGACGGCGGGGTCGGCGAGGTTGACCTCGGCATCGGCGGCGCCGGTGTTGACGGTGGTGGTGAGGACGAGGTCCCCGCTGATGGGAAGCGAGTAAGGGGTGGCGAGCGAGACCTCGACCGGGATGTTGGCCGAGCCGGAACCGGCGACGAGTTGGAGGTCCGGGAGGTTCGGGACGCGGGCGGCGACCGAGCAGGCCTTACGCATGGAGGCGCCGCGGAAGTCTTCGAGCACGAGGGTGAAGGGGTATTCGCCGGGGGCGGTGGGCGTGCCGCTGAAGCGGCCATCCTCGCCGAGGGAGACGCCGGCGGGCAGGCGTCCTTCGGTGCTCCAGCGATAGGGTGGGACGCCGCCCTGGGCGAGGGCGTAGTCGCGGTAGAAGCTGCCGACCTGGGCGTCGACGAGGGGGCAGGGGCGCTCAATTTCGAGGGGTTGCGGGCGCACGAAGAGGCGACACTGCTGGCTGGCGGTATTGCCGGCGCGATCGGTGGCCGAGATGTGGAATGTCGCCTCGCCTGGGGCCGACGGGGTGCCGGTGACGTGGCCGGTGGAGAGAAGGGCGAGACCCTGGGGCAGTGGCGTTTCGGCGCTCCAGCGGAGGTTGCCCTGGCCGCCCGATGCGCGCAGGTTCGCGCTGTAGGAGACGCCCATGCTGGCGTCCGGGAGGGGACAGGAGCTGATGGAAAAAGGCGCGCGCAGGACGCTCAAGGTGCAGGATTTGGCACTCAAGAGGGCGTTTTTGTCGCTCGAGATGAGCAGGAAGCGCCAGGTGCCGGCCTCATTGGGGAAACCGCGGAGATGCCCGTCGCCTTCGAGGGCGATGCCGGGCGGGAGGTTGCCGGAAACGGACCAGGTGTAAGGGGCTTCGCCGCCTGAGGCGGCCAGATCGGCCGCAAAGAAGCTGCCGGTCATCCCGGTGGAGAGAGGGCATGCGGTGGAGATGGAGACCTCCTGCGGGCGGACATCGAGACGGCAGGAGGTACGGGTGCTTTGACCGGCGGGTCCGGCGGCGATGAGCGTGTACTCAAATACGCCGGGAGTGGCGGGGATGCCGGAGAGGACTCCGGCGGTGGAAAGGGTGACGCCGTTGGGGAGGCCGCCGGGGACCCAGAAGCGCCAACTGCTGTTCGTGCCGGAGGCAAGGGCAACGCCTTCGTAAGGAACTCCGGCGGTGGCGGTGGCGGAGGGGCAGGACTGAATGGAGGGTGGGCCATCAGAGGAGCGTACGTGTAGGGAACACATGCGTGTTCCGGGTCGGGTGCCGGAGTTGGCGGGTCCGCTGACATGGATGGGGAAACGGAAGACACCGGCGCGAGTGGGAGAGCCGGAGACGGCGCCATTCTCGTTGAGAGTAAGGCCAGGGACCGGCGAGGAGCCCGCATCCCCCCATGACCAGAGGAACGGGCCGGCGCCACCGGTGGCGCGGAGGGTATGGGAGTAGGGTGCACCGGTGAGGCCGTCCGGGAACGGGCAAGAAATGGTGGAGACGTTGAGGAGGGGGGATTGGATGTCGATGCGAATGCGCTCGGAGACGGATTCCTCGACGTCGTCGATGCGGCTGGTGACGGTGAGAGTGGCTTCAAAGGAGCCGCGAGCGGTGGGGGTTCCGGAGAGGACGCCCTGGGCGTTCATGGAGAGGCCGGGGAGCGGCGCGCCGGGATCTGGCGTGAGGGTCCAGCGATAGCCGCCGGAGCCGCCGGTGGCGGTGAAAGCGGTGGAGTAGGGGACGCCGATGACGCCGCCGGGGAGGGTGCTGTTGCTGCTGATGCGGAGGCCGGGGGACAAGAGGCCATTGCGAGCGCGGAAGACATAGCGGCCGAGGACGGGGCTGTTGAGACGACGGAAGATGAGGGCGCGGGGGCCGTTATCGAGGAACTGGCCGCTGATCATGGAGCCGGCCATTTCGTAGGAGGTGCCGGGTTCGCCGGAGCCGTTGGACCAGCCGATGACGACGGGAGTGCCGCCGCGGCCGCCGGCGCCACCGGAGGCGTCGCCAGTCTCACACTGAATGCGTTCGTAGTTGAACTCGACATCGAAGTTGCCGGCGCCGGTGTCGGAACGGTCAATGAGGATGAGTTGGAATGTGTTGAGGAGATCGCCGTGGTTGGCGAAGTAGCCAACAGTGAAGTAGTTGACGCCGAAGGCTTTGCGTCCGTCAATGGTGTCTTCGCCATAGTAGACGAGCGAGGAGAGGGGGCTGCGGGTATCGACGTCGGCAAAGAAGGGCGCGATGATTTCGCGCTGGGTCCGGACGAGACCGAACGGGGTGAAGGTGGAAAGGGACTCGTCGAAGGTGATGTTGCCGTTGTTGTTGACGTAGACGCTGCCGCGGAAGCGGCCGAAGAAGTTGAGGGTGAAGGGCAGTTGGACGATCGAGCTGGAGCCATCGTCATTGGCGGGGATGCTATTGCGCTGGAAGCCGGGAAGGCGGCGGATGGCCTGTGCGGAAAGGTCACCGGCGCCGGTGGCGACGAGAAGGAGGACGGGGAGAAGACGCCGCATTATTGGACCTCCGGGGCGGACGCGAAGAGAGCGGGAGCCGAGGCGTAGATGCCGGGGTCCCCATTCCAGAAGGAGATAGGACGCTTGGGCGAGTCATGGAGGCGGACAGTGAGTCCGCCGGGAGCGGGCCAGACGCCCGTGACGGAGTCCTCGAAAGAGTAGATGACGACATGCCTGGTATCCACCTGCACCTGTGCCAGGGAGTTCCCCGCGGCGGCGAAAAAGGTGGAGCCGTCGGCGGAGGGAGCGAGTCCGAGGGCGTCCGGGATGAGTTCGGCGATGGAGGATTGGGAACCGGCGGAATCGAAGACGGTGAGATGTCCGGCGGGGTCGAGGACCCATAAATCTGCATGACCGGGCCGGAAAGTGGCGGCGGCGGCCGAAACGTCCAGGGAGAGGGCGGCTCCGTCGCGAAGCCAGAGCAAGGAGCCATCCTTGCGGAGCGCAAGGCCCGCCTGACGGGAGTAGGCGAGCAAATGGCTGCCGGAGGCGGCAGGGAAGGAGGCGAGGGATTGGCCGTCTCGATCAAATTCGTGGCAGAGGGGTCCGTAACAGATGGCGAAGGCGAGGCTGGCGCGATCCCAGGCGGCGGTGAAGGGGGCTGGTTCTTCGGGTTCGGCGACGGGGAGAAGGGCGAAGGGCTCGGGAAGGTCCGGGTGGACGAGGTGGAAACCGTCATCGAGGCGGACAAGAGCAGCGCTGGCGTCCGGGGCACTCCAGGCGGCGCGAGCCGGGCGGGGCAGCGGGAGGCTGCGGCCTGGACGGGGAGACTCTGGAAGTCCCGCAAGTTCAAGCAGTTGCGAGCCGTCCGGCGACAGAACCCAGCCGAGCGCCGGCACAGAGAGCCGGGGGGCGGGGGGCGGCGCGCAGACGGAGGTCGCGGGCATCAGCAGGAGGCAGGTAACGGCGCCAACCGCTGGCATGAGGCGCGGGCAAATGGAGTGCATACGGGACCTTTGGGTATGGAGGGCGGAGGGCCTGAGAGGCCACAAACACCGCTACATACACCTGATCGGTTCGGCGGCGGGAAATCTTTATACACCATGCCGCCGGGGGGGCGGAATCGAGGCGATATAATGAAAGCGTAACCTTCCCCGGCTTTCGTGCGCCTATGCAGCTAAGGCGTAGTCCCGTCTTTCTGAGAGGATCTTCATGTCGGCATTCACGAACCCAGTCCCATCGCCGGTAGAGCAGCCCGAAAAACTAGCCCCGGTTCCCGTACCGCCGGCCCCTAAGGAGGGCGGTTCGTGGAAGGGGTGGGTGATTCTGGCCGTTGTGGCGGCGGGCGGCTGGGCCGCGTATGAGTATGGCTACAAGAAACAGGTAGCCGAGAAGGCGGCGCAATCGACAGTGGCGGCGATTCCGACGGTAAAGGCCGTGACGGGACGCCTGGAAGTGAGGACGCGGGTAGCGGGCGTGTCGGCGGCGCGGGTTTACGCCAATGTCACGGCGCCGATGATTCGCGGGCCGGAGGGCAACCGGCCGATGGTGCTGTTGAGCCTGGCCCCGTCGGGGTCGATGGTGAAGAAGGGCGACCTGGTGGCGTCGATCGACGGACAGTCGCTGCAGGACCACATCGATGATGTGAAAGACACGGTTGATGCGGCAGATGCAGACGTCCGGAAGCGGAAGGCGGAGTTGGAGATCGACTGGCAGAATTTACAACTGACGCTGGCAGTGGCGAAGGCGGACCTGGACAAGGCGCGGCTGGATGCGCAGGCGGCGGAAGTGCGCACGGAAGTGGAACGGATGATTCTGCAGTTGAACCGGGAAGAGGCCGAGGCGCGTTACAAGCAGTTGCAGGGCGACGTGCAGAACACGCGGAAGCGGCAGGCGGCGGAGATACGGATTCTGGAGTTGACGGCAGAGCGCCACCGGCGGCACCTGAACCGGCACCAGAATGACATCAAGCGGTTCTCGATTCACTCGCCGATCGACGGGCTGGTGGTGTATCAATCCGTCTGGGGCGGGAGCACGATGCGTCAGGTGGAGGCGGGCGACCAGGTGACGCCGGGGCAGCGCTTCATGAAAGTGGTGAACCCGGCGAGCATGATGTTGGAAGCGAAGATCAACCAGAGCGAAAGCGAGCGGTTCCGTTTGGGCCAGAAGGCGACGATGCGAGTGGACGCCTTCAACGACCTGAAGCTGGAAGGTCATGTTTTCAGCATTGGCGCGATTGCGACGGGCGGGTGGCGGCAGAACTTCTTCATCCGCAGCGTACCGGTGCGGATTGCCTTTGACACGGTGGAACCGCGGCTGATTCCGGACTTGTCGGCGTCGGCCGATGTGCTGCTGGAGAGCTCGGAAGAGAATGTGCTGCTGGTGCCGTTGGGAGCCGTCATGGATGAAGACGGCAAGAGCTACGTGGAAGTGAAGACGGCGAAGGGCTTTGAGAAGCGGGAAGTGAAGACGGGCCTGCGCAATGAATCTCATGCGGCGATCACGAGCGGGCTGGAAGCCGGGCAGGAAATCCGCGCGATTCTGTAGTGAAGTGCTTCGGTGCTCTTGTTTTGATGTTGAACAGCCTCCACGCGGTGGAGGCTGTTCGTATTTGGGACAAGGCGCCATATAACGCGTTTACGGATCTGGTGCGGTTTGAGGGGCGATTCCTGTGCGCGTTCCGGGAAGGGGCGACGCATCATGCCAGGGATGGGGCGGGCGTGATCCGGGTGCTGGCGAGCCGGGACGGGCGGAGGTGGGAACCGGAGGCGCTGCTGGCGTCGGAGGGGGTGGATCTGCGGGATCCGAAGCTGTCCATTACGCCTGAGGGGGAGTTGCTGATGGCGGTGGGGGCGGTGCGGGATGGGGAGACGGGTGTGGAGCGGATCAGGACGCTGGCGTACCGTTCGCGGGATGGGAAGAGTTGGGGTGAGCCGTGGCAGATCGGGGAGACCGGCGACTGGCTGTGGCGGGTGACGTGGCAAGGCGGGAAGGCGTACAGCGTGGGCTACGGGCGGGCGGGACTGCGGTTGTATGTCTCAGAGGACGGCCGTAGGTTCCGGACGCTTGTAGAGGGGTTTGCGGCGCAGCACGGGGGTAATGAGGCGACGCTGGTCTTCGACGCCAATGGAACCGCCTATTGCTTCCTGCGGCGGGATGCGCCGAAGATGACGGCGATGTGGGGAGTGAGCCGGGCGCCATACCGGGAATGGACTTGGACAGACCTGGGGCGGCGGGTGGGCGGGCCGCATGTGACGGTGGCGCCGGACGGGCGGCTAATCGGCGTGGTGCGGTATTTCGAGGGGAACGTCCGGAGCGTTTCGGTGGTGGAGATGGACCGGAAGGGCGGGATGCGGCACGTGGTGAAGCTGCCGTCGTCGAACGGGGACTCGGGCTACGCGGGGATGTGGTGGCACGAGGGGGAGCTGTGGACGAGCTACTACAGCACGCACGAGAACCGGCACACGTCGATCTTCCTGGCGCGGTGGCGGCCAGGGGAGTGAATATTGGCTAACCGGGCTGGCTAGCGCCAGCGGCCTTCGAGTGGGGCGGAGGGTTTGGCGATGGACTGGAACATACCGATGCGGACCTGGTCTGAGCCCTTCATGGAGAGCAGCGGCATGAAGCCGAGGTGGATCATAATTTCGGCGGCTTTCAGGGTGAAGAGCACTTCGGCGCAGGGTTTGAGTTCCACGTTGCCGAACTCCTTCCAGGTGTGGACGGGGAGGCTGGTGAGGGTCTGGAACTGGCCGGGGCGCATGTGCCACTTATCCTCAGTGAAGGCCTGACAAATAAGGGCGATGGCGGGGAACATGCCGTTGCCCCAGAGGTAATGGGCGTGGGTGGAGCCCTCGGGCATCTCCTCGAAGGGGAAGGATTCGAGGGGGCTGGAGTCCTTACCGTAGGGTTGACGGAGGAGGATGCGGGGCAGGGTGAGGCCGATGCGGCGAGATTCGGGGAGTTCGCGGATCTCGTCCCAGACGGGGTTTTCGATCTGCCATTCACTGTCGTCGGCGAGGTGTTCGGGGTTTTTGACGCCGAGGACGGAGGGGTCGGCCCCGGCGAGGAGGGGAGCGCCGGCGAAATCGGCAAGCATGGCGATGCGGGCGAGGAGTTCGATGTCGTCGATCCAGGGGCGGAAGAAACAGTCGAGGCCGAGGAGGGACCAGGGCTCGCCGTTGGGGGTGGTCTGGGCGAGGATCTGGAAGAGACCGGTGCGGCGGAGATCGCTGGCGGTGGCGAGGTCGGCGAGGAGTTCGGCCTTGGAGATATCGAGGATGTAGACCTTAAGCTGGGTATCGGTTTCGACATTGCGGACGACATAGTCGAGCCCGATCCAGGCGGCTTCGAGACCCTGGTAGAGGGGGTGGTGGAGGACGGAGCGAAGCTGGTGGCTGATTTCGGCGTCGAGCTGCTGGAGAAGCTCCTTTTGCTTGGGGTCCTGGCCGGGGACGAGGTGAGGGGCGACGAGGTCGTGGACGTAGGCGAGGAGGGGATCGCGGGGGCGGGCGCCTTTGGCGGGTTTGGGGTCTTCGGCCTCGTCAGCGATCTGGTCGAGGAGGCTGCCGGTGATGATGTCGGAGGTGGCGCGGGCCTCGGGGCGGGTCTCGGCGATGACACTGCCGAGGATCTCGTCGGTGGTCTGTTTGAGGGACTGGGGGTTCTCGAGGCGGCGGCGCATGGCGCGGAGGGCTTCAAAGAGGGCACCGGTGCGATAGAGGCGGTCGGCGTGGAAGTCTTCGAGGGAGGAGAAGGTGAGGTTGAGCTCGGCGCCGTGGTCGCCGGCGAGCGGGAGGTGGAGCTGGACGCCGAGGCGGCCGGGGAGTTCCTCGATCTCATCGCGATCGACGAAGACGGGTTTGCGGCCGAGGACCGGTTCGATGACGCCACGGCTGGCGCGGGCAGTGAAATCGCCCATAATAAGAACCTGGAAAGGGGAGTCCGGTTCGGGCGCGGCATCGATGCGTTTTCTGCCTGGCTCTACGTCGATCATGACATCCGCGTACGGGGTTTTCGGCATAAGAGAGCTCCTTGCGGCTGATAAATAACCGCCGCCCTATTTTACACATCGAACGCGTAGGACACTATGACAAATTCTTCGGAAGCGAAAAACGAGTTGGAGGCAGAAGCAACGGTGACAGCGCCGTTGCGGCTTGGGGATGGGGGGCTGGCGGCGCGCGTGCGGAAGCTGCTGCTGAGCCGTGGATATACGGGGGAGGCGGTGCGGGCGGCGATGCTGGCGGCGCGAGGGGAGGGAAAAGCGGACTATGAAGCGATGGCGGAACGGACTCCGGCGGTGGATGCGCTGTCGTGCCTGATGCGGGCGTTTGTGTATGGGGCGGAGACGCCGGAAGAGGCGATGCGCGAGCATTTGGGAGCGGATCTCTTTGGTGCGTGCGAGGAGGCGGGGCTGTGGGAGCGGGGTGCGGGCGGGGTGACGGGGACGGCGGTGGTGATGGTGGACGGGAAGACGTTTCTGTTGAGCGACCACGGGAAGAACCGGCTGGGGCCGGCGGCGTTGTACTGGGTGATGGGGATAGGAACGTCGACGATCAAGCTGGGGAATTCGATACCGCGGCGGCGATTCGGGCGGGTGTTGGACCTATGTTGCGGGGCGGGAGTGCTGGCGTTTCTGGCGGCGCCGCATGCGGATGCGGTGGTGGGAGTGGACCGGAATCCGCGGGCACTAAATTACGGGCGGTTCGGGGCGGGAATGAATAAGTTTCCACATGTGGAGTTCCGGGAGAGCGACTGTTACTCGGCGGTAGCGGGGGAGGAGTTTGATGCGATTGTATGTAATCCGCCGTATGTGATTACACCGGACCGGGAGAGTTACTACCGGGATGGAGGGATGGGCGGGGACCGGTTCGCGGAGAAGGTGCTGCGGGAGGCGCCGGCGCACCTGCGGGAAGGAGGAGTGGCGCATGTGATGTGCGATGTGGCGGCGATGGAGGGGAAGGAGAGCGACGCGCGGCTGCGGGAGTGGCTGGAGGGAAGCGGGTGCGACGTGCTGGCGTTGGGGGCACGGCCGATGGGGGTGGATGCGTATGCACGGAACTGGTCGAAGGACGAGGGCCCGGAGCGGACGGCGCGACTGCGGGAGAGCCTGGAGGGGATCGGGGTGACGAGCGTAACGAACTGGCTGGTGGTATTGCGGAAGCGGACGGGGGCAAACTGGTTTGTGGCCGAGGCGGCGGAGATGAACGGGTATTTCGGGAGCCAGGTGGAGCGGCGGCTGGCGGCGCAAGATTTACTGGAGCGGGGAGATGGAGAGTTGGGCCGGGCGCGGCTGCGGGTGGCGGCGGAGGTGCGGCTGGTGAGCACGATGCGGGCCGAGGGCGGGCGGTGGGCGGCGGAGGCGTCGAAGCTGCAATTGGCCGAGGGGCTGGTGCGGGAGGCGGCGTTGGACGGCAAGACGGCGGCGGCGCTGGCGCAACTGGACGGGAAGCGTCCCGTGGCGGAGGTGCTGGGCGGGACGAGGGGCGTGCGGGCGCTTCTGGCTGGCGGGTTTCTGGAGATGGCGTGAGGCCGCTGGAAGGGGTTTTTGTCCTGGACCTGTCGCGGGCGGTGGCGGGGCCGCTATGCACGATGCTGCTGGGGGACCTGGGGGCGCGGGTGGTGAAGATCGAGGAGAAGTGCGGGGACGAGGCGCGGAGCTGGGGCCCGCCGTTTCATGGGGAGGACTCGACGTACTTTCTGGGGCTGAACCGGAACAAGGAGAGCGGGATTTTCGACCTGAAGGACGCCGGGGACGCGGCGGTGGTACGGGAGATGGCGCGGCGGGCCGACATCGTGGTGGAGAACTTCCGGCCGGGTGTGGCGGCGCGGCTGGGCCTGGGACACGAGGAGCTGCGCGGGGAGCGGCCGGGGCTGATCTATGCGTCGGTGTCGGGGTTCGGGCAGGCGGGGGAGGACCGCGGCCGTCCAGGGTACGACCTGATCGTGCAGGCGGCGAGCGGGTTGCTGCATACGACGGGAGGGAAGGTGTCGTTTCCGGTGGCGGACGTGCTGGCGGCGCTGTATCTGCAGCAGGGGATTCTGGCGGCGTTGCTGCGGCGCGGGGTGACCGGGGAGGGAGCTTATGTAGACGTTTCGCTGTTGGAGAGCGTGCTGGCGGCGATGTCCCCATTGACGGCGGCGGTGTTGCTGGCGGGGGTGGATCCGAAGCCGGCGGGGATGGCGCACGCGAATATCGTGCCGTACCAGGTATTCGACTGCCGGGAGGGGCGGCTGGCGGTAGGGGTGACGAATGAGCGGATCTGGGGAAGGTTCTGCGTGGCGCTGGGACGGGCGGATTGGGTAGGAGACGAGCGGTATGCGACGAACGCGCTGCGGAATGTGAACCGGGCGGAGTTGTTGGCGGAACTGGAGAGGGTGTTTCGGGGACGTGGGGCGGCGGAGTGGGAAGGGGCGCTGCGGGAGGCGGAGGTGCCGTGCGCGGCGGTGCGGACGGTGCGGGAGGCACAGGACCAGGCGGCGGTGCAGAGCGTGTGGACGCTGGACGACGGGCTGCGGGTGTTCGGCAA
>CAZWDD010000028.1:0-472 GCA_964632345.1 uncultured Solibacteraceae bacterium
TCTTCTATTATGACAGGGACCGTTTGAACAATGACCCGCATGAACCGCCGCCGATTTCTCCGCCACATCCGACAGTCGCCCCTGCTTGCGCTTGCTACGCAGATGGCGGGTCAACCGCCCCGCAAAGCCATCGCCTCGCCGAAGGACGCGCTCGACATCTTCGACTTCCTCCCGCTGGCCGAAAAGAACGTGCAACCCCAGCACTGGGCCTACCTCATGGGCGGCTCCGACGATGACGCCACCGTCCGCGCCAACGAGTCCGCCTTTTCTCAATGGCAGATCCGCGCCCGCCGCAACGTGGACGTCGAAACCGTCGACCCATCCATTTCCCTATTCGGCCAGAAACACGCCTTTCCCATCCTCGTCGCCCCCGCCGCCGCCCACCAGGCGTTCCACCCCGAGGGCGAAGTGGCCACCGCCCGCGGCGCTGCCATGCGGAAATCGCAGATGATCCTCTCCACCAATGCCTCCC
>CAZWDD010000028.1:485-20450 GCA_964632345.1 uncultured Solibacteraceae bacterium
GGTGGCCCCGGCTTTCGGCGCGCCGCTCTGGGATCAGCTCTACACCCAGGCCGATTTCGGCGTCACTCGCTCCCTCATCGGCGCCGCCGAGCAGAACGGGTGCAACGTGCTGGCCATTACGGTCGATTCGGCCGCCGGCTCCAACCGCGTCACCGCCAACCGCGCCGGACAGAAAACCGAGCAGCGTTGCCGCGCCTGCCACGGCCTGACGCAGTCGGACTACTACCGCGAACACGGCATGTTCGATGGCATCGACCCCGCACTCGCTCGCCCCGGCGGCCGTTCCGTCCCCTGGACCCTCGTCGAGCGCATTCGCGCCCTCACGAAAATGAAGATCGTCATCAAGGGCGTCATGACCGCCGAAGACGCCGCCGCCTGCCTCCGCAACGGCGTCGACGGCCTCATCGTCTCCAACCACGGCGGCCGCAGCGAAAACAGCCTCCAAGGCACCCTGGAGGCCCTTCCCGAAATCGTCGCAACCGTCAACGGCCGCATCCCCGTCCTCATCGACGGCGGCTTCCGCCGCGGCACCGACGTGTTCAAGGCCCTCGCCATCGGCGCCAATGCCGTCTGCATCGGCCGGCCGTACATCTGGGGACTCAGCGCCTTCGGCGCGGAGGGCGTGGCGCGTATCCTCGAGCTCATGCAGGCCGAACTCACCACCACCATGAAACTGGCCGGCACGCCATCCGCCCGCCACATTTCCCCGTTACACGTGCGTCGTAGGAATATAGGAGCATGACCGTTAGACTGCTTCTGGGATTAGCCGCCTGCGCTCTGCTGCAGGCCAACGAAGCCGAACTCCGCCGTGCCTTTGAAGGGAAGCAGGTGATCCTGCGCATCGACATGCCCGGCACCCACAACGGCGTCAATCTCCGTTTGGATCGCGACGAGCCGATGGACTGGCGGGAATACTCCCGCCGCATCAAGACTTACGGCGTGTCGATTCCCAAAGGCCAGACCGCCATGGTGACCTCCCTCATCATCAAGAAGGATCTGATCGAGCTCCACTTCGATGGCGGCGGCTACGGCACCTTCGGCGACGACACCAGCACGTCGGTCTCCACCTATGTTCCGCGTTCCCGCTATGAGACCGAGCTCGAACGCGATATTCGCCGGGAAACCGATCCCGTCCGGCGCCGCCGCCTCCAGGCGGACCTCGACCGCGAACGCTCTCGCCGCTTCCGTGAGGAAGCCCGGCTCCGCGCCGCCGCCGAACCAGTCAACGCCATGAAGCGACAGGAGGTAATGGAGCGCCGCCTCCGCGGCGGGTCGCGCTTCAACCTGCGCGGCCTGGCAGGCACGGCCGACGTGCTGCCGAATCAGATTATGGACTGGCTCCGCGACTACGTGGACTTCAGCGGCGACGCCGGCGGCCGGCCCCTCGTCGATTCGGCCGCCGCCGCACCCCGCCCCACGTCCCAGCCCCAATCCCTGCCCCGCCAGAACGCCGCCGGCAGCGGCCCCCTCCTTCGTCGCGGCATGACCATGGACGAAGTGAAGGAAAAGCTCGGCCCCGGCAAACTCCTCTCGGAATCCGTCGGCGCCGATGGCCTCCTCAGCCAGCAATGGGAGTTCACCGGCCCCGACAACGTCGTGACGCTCACCTCCGTCGAAGGCCTCGTCGTCAAGTACGCGATGACTTCCCGCTAGTCAAGTTCCTTCTGCAACTCCAACGCCCCCACCCGGATTCGGGTTCCGGATACGAACTCCACCGCCCCCAGATTGTAGGACTCTCCCGCGTCATATCGCGCCCGGCCCTCTTCCACCGCCGCTCCCGTCCCGTCCGTCACCGTTCGGACATCCAGGAACAATTCACGATCCGCGTTCAGCCGCGCGGCGCCCTGGTAGACAAAGGCCAACTGTCCGCCCAGCCCGAACTCCTCAAGCGTGAACGCCCCGCCCGCCCCAAACAGAAATCGCAGCGGCGTTGCCGTCGCCCGGCCCCGCCGGAACACCGTCCGGCGGGACCGCCACCGGCCGGAAAACTTCTCCAGCCCCTCGGCGCTCATCGCCGCCGGGGCGATCATCAGGGAGAGGATCGCGCGTCGCCGTGTCACTCTCCTGATCGTGACACAGCCGCCTCCGCCGCCGCGCGCTCCGCCTGCCAGAGGTGGCGGCGCTCATGGGCGGCTATGATCAGGAATCCGGACCCGGCACGGAGCCGGACCATGCGCAGAAACGGACATGCGAACCGCACGCGGTTCAGGTCCAGCCGCTGGCTCTCCTGCAGCAGTTCGATCACCGCCAGTTGTGTCCCGCGCAGCGCTCGCAGCGCCGCTTTCGCCTCCGTCGCGCTCGGCGGCACAACTCCCCGCGGAGCCCGCACGCGCAGCCCGGGCGGCGGCTCCAGTTGCGCCAGGAACCAGCGCGCCAGCAGGCCCGGCCGCATGGGACCGCTCCGCTCATGGTTTCGCAGGTGCAGCGCCGGCTGCAGCGCCGCACGCATCGCGCCGATGTAAACCTGATTCGCCGCCGCCAGATGGGCTAGGCACTGCGCCGCGCTCCATCGTCCAGTCGCCAGCGCCCGCTCCAGCACCGCCGCCGGGTACCGTGCCACCAACTCCTCTGCCCGCCGCAGATTGTCCTGGAGCGCATCGAGGACCGAGGCGATATCTTCCGCGGGTCTGGCGCGCGTGTCCATTCATAAGGACAGGCGCAACCGGTCCGCCGAAGTTGTCAGCGCTCCTCCCACGCGGCGTTCGTCACCGTTCCGGACGCATCCACGGTCAACGTCACAATCAACAACTGCCCCGCCTCCGGCACCGATCGCGGCCCCTTCCAGACGTATAGGCGCCGCCCACCCGAACCCCTATGGATCTCGCTCGCCTCCCCCAGCCGCGCCTCCGCCCGGGCTACTTCACGGCCCTCCAGTTCCCGCAGAAATCGCTCCACCTGCCGCGCTCGGAAGCGCTGCCGCCAGCCGGCCAGCGCCTCGCGCAAAAATAGCCACAGGCCCAACGCGAACAGAGAAATGAAGAGGAAGACGACTTCAAATACCAAGGGGCGAACTCTCTTCTACCGATGCCGGCAGACGAGCGTTCGCCCCTGGATTTTTTCGACCTGTCTATTCCTTGCCGATCCGCATACCGTAGAAGCTGCGATAGACGAAGAACAGCGCCACAGCCAGGCAGCCCGCCGACAGCACATGGGTCAACCCCGTCCCCTGCGTTTCCGATAGCGACACGGCCAGTTCCACCGCCAGCAGTCCGAACAGCGTCGTGAACTTGATGATTGGGTTCAGCGCCACCGAGCTGGTGTCCTTGAACGGATCGCCCACCGTATCGCCCACCACCGTCGCCGCGTGCAGCTCGGTGCCCTTGGCTTTCAGTTCCGTCTCCACAATCTTCTTCGCGTTATCCCACGCACCGCCGGCGTTCGCCATGAAAATGGCCTGGTACAGCCCGAACAGCGCAATGGAAATCAGGTACCCGATAAAGAAGTACGGCTCAAGGAACGCGAACGCCAGCGTGGCGAAAAACACCGTCAGGAAGATGTTGAACATGCCTTTCTGCGCATACTCCGTGCAGATCTGCACCACCTTCTTTGAGTCCTCCACCGACGCCTTTTCCACGCCTTCCAGCTTGATGTTCGCCTTGATGAACTCCACGGCACGATAGGCGCCCGTCGTCACCGCCTGGCACGACGCCCCGGTAAACCAGTAGATCACCGCTCCGCCAGCGATCAGGCCCAGCAGGAACGGAGGATGGAGAATCGACAGGTTGTTCACCAGCGACGGATCCAGCCCGTGGGTCAGGTTGACGATAATCGAGAAGATCATCGTCGTCGCCCCCACCACGGCCGTTCCGATCAGTACAGGCTTCGCTGTCGCCTTGAACGTGTTGCCGGCGCCGTCGTTCTCTTCCAGATGGTCTTTCGCCTTCTCGAACTGCGGTGCGAATCCATACTTGGACTGGATTTCCTTTTCGATGCTGGGTAGCGTTTCAATCATCGACAGTTCGTACACTGACTGAGCGTTGTCCGTCACAGGTCCGTAGCTGTCCACCGCGATCGTCACCGGGCCCATGCCCAGGAACCCGAACGCGACCAACCCGAACGCGAAGACCGCCGGCGCCATCATCAGCGCGGCCATGCCCAGGTTCGACACCAAGTACGCTCCGCCCATCAGAACCAACATCGCCATCCCCAGCCAGAACGCGCTGAAGTTGCCCGCCACAAAGCCGGACAGAATGTTCAGCGATGCCCCGCCCTCACGGGAGGAGATCACCACTTCCTTCACATGGCCCGATTCGGTCGACGTGAACACCTTCACCAGCTCCGGAATAATCGCCCCAGCCAACGTGCCGCAGCTGATGATCGTCGATAGCTTCCACCACAGCGACGGATCACCGCCGATGTTTGGAATCAGCATATAGGAGACGGCGTACGTCAGCAACACGCTCACAATCGAGGTCAACCACACCAGAATCGTCAACGGCGCTTCGAAGTTCATCTTGTCGACGTGCTGATACTTAGCCCTCGCCATCGCTTCGTTGATGAAATAGCTGCCGGCGCTCGCCAGCACCATCATGATGCGCATGCAGAAGATCCAGACCAGCAGCTGAATCTGCACCATCGGATCCTTCACTGCCAGCAGGATGAAGCTGATCAGCGCGACGCCCGTCACGCCGTAGGTCTCAAACCCGTCCGCCGACGGGCCCACCGAGTCGCCCGCGTTGTCGCCCGTGCAGTCGGCAATCACGCCAGGGTTCCGCGCGTCGTCTTCCTTGATCTTGAAGACGATCTTCATCAGGTCGGCGCCGATGTCGGCAATCTTGGTGAAGATGCCGCCCGCCACGCGCAACGCCGCCGCGCCCAGCGATTCGCCGATGGCGAAGCCGATGAAGCACGGACCCGCATAATCGGCCGGCACGAACAGCAGAATGAACAGCATCAGCAGCAGTTCCACCGAGATCAGCAGCATCCCAATGCTCATGCCCGCCTGCAGCGGAATCTCATAACAGGGGAACGGCTTGCCGCGCAGCGCCGCAAATGCGCAGCGCGCATTCGCAAACGTGTTCACGCGGATGCCGAACCACGCCACCGCATAACTGCCCGCAATACCGATCAGGCTGAAGAGGAGAATGATGATGACCTTGATCGCTTCAAAATGCTGCAGGACGCCGAAATAGAACACCATGATCACGCCGATGAACAGTTCCAGGATCAACAGGAACTTCCCTTGCGTGAGGAGATACGTCTTGCAGGTGGCATAGATCAACTCCGCCACCTCGAGCATCGATTCATGAACCGGAAGATTGCGCAAATGGTTATACATCAGTAGCCCGAACAACAGGCCCAGGAAGCCGACAACCAGGCCTCCCATCAGCAGCGTGCGGCCATTGATACCGTCAAGAAAGGTCGCTTGCGTGAAATCGGGCAACACAAGATTGGCTTCTCCGCCTGCGTGGCGGACCGGCTCCTGGCCGAATGCGAGCGGCGCAAGGAGCAGCAGAACGATCGCAAGTACGAGGACTCGCGTCAGGTAGGACCGGCCAGTGGCCGTTCCGGTTGGCGATCTATGTCGCAAAAACGAATGCAGTTGCATTCTGGAGATACCTCCACGTTTTCAAAGAGCGGCCCAGTGAGGACCGAACACAGCGTATCAGCACCCGGTTAACGTAGGCAAATTTAGATATAGGCCTTTCTCGGTCTGGTTTTATACCCCTAGGGGGTAATCTTTTTCCCCATCAGGATCATCCGCCTGCAACTTCACCCTCCTCCGCCGATATGGGCGGAAGGAAGAGAGATCATGAATCTGCTTGGTGTACTTCTTATCGTCGCAACCACCCTGACGCTGATCTGGGCTGGGCGGCTATTGCGCCGGCGTCCGGCCCGGCGCTTGTGCTATCTGATTCTGACCGTCAGCATCATCTCGGTCACGCAGACCGTTGCGTACTTCTCCCGGCTTCAAGGGAAATCGGTCATGGAGATGGTGGCCATGTTGCAGCAGTGCATCATCGCCACCGGCTCGCTCGCGGCCGTATACCTGCTGTGGGTCGAGGTCCGGGACCAGCACCGGACGGACCAACTGTGGCGGCTCGCCGAGCACCAGTTGAACCGGTCCGCCGTCGCCGCGCGGCGACGGTCCGTTACAAGACCTCCAGAATGAGGCACTTCAGGTAGAGGGTTTCCGGAATCGCCGGCAGAATAGGGTGATCGGCGGCCTGGACACGGCGTTCCAGCAGGCGGAGCGTACGCCGGGTATCCCGCGCGGCAGCCAGAACGGCGTCGAGCAGCATCGTTTCGCTCATATGGTGGGAGCAGGAGCAGGTCACCAGGATGCCGCCCGGTTCGAGTAGTTGCAGCGCCCGCAGGTTGATCTCCTTATAGCCTCGGCCCGCGCCCTCTATCGCAGAACGCGACTTCGCGAAGGCGGGCGGATCCAGTACCACCGTCTGGAACCGGCGGCCGGCCGCGCGGTGCGCCGATAGCAGGTCGAACACGTCGGCCTCCACAAAGTCGATGTTGCCGATTCCGTTCCGGTCCCGGTTCTGCGTAGCCGCCCCCAGCGCCGCCGCGCCGCTGTCGACGGCCTCAATCCGCGCGCACGCCCGGCTCATGTGCAGCGCAAATCCACCTGTCGAGGTAAAGCAGTCCAGCGCGTCGCCATGGGCCCACCGGGCCGCCGCCAGATAATTTTCCCGCTGGTCGAGATACACCCCCGTCTTCTGCCCGGCGGCAAGATCCGCCTGAAACTCCAACCCGTTCATCCGCACCGCCACCGACGGCGCCGGCGCTCCGGCCACCGGTCCACTGCGGAATGGCAGTTGCTCGCGCGTCCGGACCGGCGCGTCGTTGCGTTCCCAGATGCCAGCCGGACGCACCAACTCCTGCAGCAGTTCCACCAACAGCGGCTGCGCACGGTCCATCCCCTGCGTCAGCGTCTGCAGCACCAGCGTGTCGCCATACTGATCGATAATCAGCCCGGGCAGCCGGTCCGCCTCGCTGAACACCAGCCGGAATGCATCGGAGTCGCGGACCGCCTTCCGCCGGTGCGCAATCGCAGCCGCAAGGCGCGAGCGGTAGAAGTCGGTATCCAACGGCTCCACCTGCGTGGAGAGCAGCCGCAAGCCAATCTGCGAGGCAGCGCTGAAATGCGCCGTGCCGAGCGGCACCCCACGCGCGTCAAGAACCGTTACCGTATCCCCGGGCCGGGCGTTTTCCGGACGGTCCACATCGGATGCGTAAACCCATACATGGCCCGCGGCTAGCCGCTCGGCCGCGCGGCGTTGAATGCGAAGAGCAGGACGTTGCACGTCCTTTCAGGTTAGTGCAGCTGCGGCCCCGCGTCCGGCCCACCCTTCTTTTTCCCGCCACCCTTCTTCTTCCCCTTGCCGCGCTTCTTCTTCGTTTCCCCCTGCCCTTGGCCGTCACCCTGCGCGAACGCCGGCTGAACAACCCCCTGGGCCACCAGCAACCCGGCGATCGTCAATCCGCTGATCAGGATTTTCATGGAATACCTCCTCACAGAGGATACCCGTTCCCACAGACCAACAGGTCTCCTCGACCGGCCCTAGGCGGCGGCCGAACCCCAGTTAGGTTAGCGCGGTAGCCGGCGCAGCCCCTCTGGGTCATCGGTCAGAATGCCGTCGACCCCGAGGGTCCGCAGACGGCGCCACTGCGCGGGGTCGTCGGTGGTGCCAGAGAAGACACGTATCCCCGCGGAGCGCAGCGTCCGAACGATCGATGCGTCGAGGACGCGGAAATTCACAAACTGGATGGCCTTCGGGCCCAGCGCACGGGCAGGGCCGACGTAGTCATCCAACCGCCGCGCCGGATTCAGCAGCACCAGTTCCACCTCCGGATTCAACTCCCGCATCGCGTGCAGCGTCCGGTGGTCGAAGCTCTGCAGCATCACGACGCGGCTCAGGTCATACTTCCGGATGCGCCGGTCTACCTCGGCGGCGAACCATTTGGGATCGATCGCCGGGTCCACCTTGGTCTCCACCATCAGCCGGGCCCCCTTCTCCCGGGCGAAGGCCAGAACCTCATCGAGCAGCGGAATACGCGTGCCCGGAATGGCCTGCTGTCGCGGGAATCCGGGGCTCGGCGTGGCCCCGCGATCGAAGGCGCGGACCTCAGCAAGGGTCATTTCGCGAACCGGACGGTGGTTGAGTTCCAGGTCGTGATGCACGACAAGCTCTTTGTCCCTCGTCACAACAACGTCGAGTTCCAGAATATCGGCGCCCACGGCCAGCGCGTGGGTGAAGGCGGGCAGCGTGTTCTCCGGGCGCAGGGCGCGGCATCCCCGGTGGCCGATGACCAGCGGTTCGGCCAGCAACGGAAGGGTGAGCAGAAAGGCAAGGGCGCGCATGTGGTTCGAGTGTATCCCGGACGGGATCGGATTGTGATGTAATCGCCGTCGATCCCACGATGAGGAGTAACCAGATGAATCGACGTAACTTTGCAATGTCGGCCGCGGGGCTTGCCGCCGCGAACGCGGCTGCCGGCGCGCCCATGAAGGTGAATCCGCCGAAAATTACCCCCTGGGCGCCGGGCATAAAGATGGCCGTCCAATTGGGAGCCAACCCAAGCGACGAAGACCTGCAGTTCATGAACCAGGTGGGCGCCTACTGGGCCGCAGTTACCATCAACCGCGCCGACGACAACGTCGAAAACATGCTGCGCATCAAGGCCAAGGTGGAGTCGGCCGGCCTGCGCGTGTGGAACATCGGCCATGACGGCAACCGCAACCAGGAAGAAATCGTCCTCAACCTCCCCGGCCGCGACGAGCGCATCGAGGCCTATAAGCGCTATCTCCAGAACTGCGGCAAGGCCGGTATTCGCTACGTCACCTATGCCCACATGGGCAACGGCATCTGGCACACCGAGCGCGAAACCACCCGCGGCAACGCCTCCGCGCGCGGCTTCAACCTCGCCAAGGGCGGACAGGGCACCTGGGCCGGCAAAATCTTCAAGGGGCCGCTCTCCCACGGTCGCGTCTACACCGAACAGGAACTCTGGGACAACTACGAGTACTTCATCCGCAAGGTTGCGCCCGTCGCCGAGGAGAACAACGTCTTTATCGGCATTCACCCGGATGACCCGCCGGTGCCGATGCTGGCCGGCGTGCCGCGCTGCATCTTCGGGACTTTTGAAGGCTACAAGCGGGCACTGGAAATGGCCAACTCCACCCACGTCGGCGTCTGCTTCTGCGTGGGCACATGGCTGGAGGGCGGGGAACTGATGGGCGCCGATGTCGTGACGGCCATTAAGTACTTCGGCGAACGCGGCAAAATCTGGAAAGTGCACTTCCGAAACATGAGCGCGCCTCTGCCGCACTTTGTCGAGACCTTCGTCGACAACGGCTACTACGACATGTACGCGGCGATGAAAGCTCTGCGGGAGATCAACTTCGACGGCATCGTCATCGGCGATCACTTCCCGACCATGGCCGGCGGACCCCGCGTCGCCGTGGCCTATACCGTCGCCTGGATTCGCGCGATGATTGACCGGGCGAACGCCGAGGTCGGCGGCGCCGTAAAAGCCTGAACCCCGATGCAACGCCGCGAACTCCTCAAGTCCCTCTGGGCCGCCCCGCTCTGCGCGACGGCGGCCCGCGGCCTGCCCCCCTTGACCATCAGGGACGTCAAGGTCATCGCCACCAGCGCGGGCCGGAACTACCGCTGGATCTTCATCAAGATCATCACCAGCGAACCCGGCCTGTATGGCATCGGCTCGGCGAGCAACCACTTCCAGCCGTACGCGGTGATCGCGGCCATTGAAAAGCATCTCGCACCATTCCTGATCGGCAAGAACCCGGAGCAGATCGAAGACCTCTGGCAGAGCGGCCACCTGCGGACCTACTGGCGCAACGGCCCGGTGAACAACAATGTCCTGAGCGGCATGGACATGGCGCTGTGGGACATCAAGGGCAAGCGCGCCGGCATGCCTGTCTACGAACTGCTCGGCGGCAAGGTGCGCAACGCCGTGCCCTGCTACGACCATTGCAGCGGCAACACGCGCGAGGCCATTATCGACTCCGTGCAGAAGTCGATGGCCAAAGGCTTCCGACATATCCGCGTGCAGATGGGCGCCTACGGCGGAGGCGGATTCATCCCCGACGGCCGCGGCGGCAAGGCCTTCGATGAGGATGTCTATGTCGAGACGGTACCGCCGCTTTTCGAATATGTCCGCGGCAAAATCGGCTTCGGCCCGAAGCTTTGTCATGACGTGCACTCCCATCTGAGCGGCATCAACGCCGTGGAGTTCTCCCGCCGCATGCAGCCCTACCAGATGTTCTTCATCGAGGATGTGCTCGCGCCGGAACAGTTGGCCTGGTACAAACAGATCCGCCAGACGTCGACCACCCCGCAGGCCGTCGGCGAACTTTTCACCCATCCGTTCGAATATCTGCCTCTCGTCAGCGATCGACTCATCGACTTCGTCCGCTGCCGCGTCTCCGCCATCGGCGGCATCACTCCGGCAAAGAAACTGGCGACGATCTGCGAGCCCTTCGGCGTGCGGACCGCATTCCAGGAAGGCGGGGAGAACGATCCCGTCAACCAGTTGGCCGCCTATCACGTCGACATATCCCACCCGGCCTTCGGAATTCAGGAAGAAAACGCCTTTCCGAACGTGGCGCGAGAGGTCCTGCCAGGGTGCGCCGAGATCCGCGGCGGCTATCTCTACGGCAACGACAAGCCGGGCCTGGGAATCGACATCAACGAAACGCTCGCCGCCAAGTATCCTCTGCAACCGGCGCCCCAGGGCGGCCACTACCCGCTCGACCGCGCCCCCGACGGCACCGTGGTGAAGCCGTAGCGCATCTTGGCCTACTCCCGCTCAGGGTGAAACCCTTAGGCCAATACCCGCACTTGACCCGCCACTACACCCTTTCATTTCCGCGTCACCCACAAAAATCTCCCGCACACTGTCTTGGACCCGGTTTTATCGCCGGGTAAAGATTCCTTCCGACGCAGCACTCTACTGGTCGGAACGTTGAGGAGATGGTGTTGATGCAATTCTCTCGAAGGCCGCTGGCAAGTTCCGGACTCATCGCGTTGACGATGATCCAGGTCTCTCTGTTTGCACAGGGCAACTCGGCGGACGCGCGGCTGCGCGTGCTGAACGGGCAGGCTGTCAGCCTGCTGGCGCGTTACCAGCGCGGTGACGCCGCAGGCAAGGAACAGGCACGTTCCGAAGCCGCTCGCCTGCTCGCCGAGCGGCAGGCTTCCCTGCAGGAATTGATGAGCGCGAATCCGCGGGAAGCGCTTCGATTAGCGTTCCCCGGCGATCTGCTCAATGATCTCCGCGGTGCGTTCCCGGCGGCAGCGGCCAACCTGGAGACCCGCGGAAAATGGCAGGGCACGTTGGAGTATGTCGTCCAGGACGGAACCACCCCGGCCAACACCAGGGATATTCTGCGGCTGCACGCGAACGGACGGGTGCTGGACCTGATCCCAACCGGAGCGTTCGCCGACGGCAAGTGTAACGACACAGTGGCCGCCTCGGGCGTCGAATCGGGCGGCACTCTCGTCGCCAGCGAGACGAACGTCGTCCAGTCTTCCCCGGCAACCTGCTCCACAACGGGCGCCCAGAAAATACTGGCCGTCATCGTCAACATGCCTGGCTATCCCATCTCCGCCCCGTCGGAGACCACTCTGCGCGGCATCTTCCTCGGCAATGCCGCTTCCGGCGAAAGCGTCTCGCCCGACCGGCACATCAGCGACTTCTGGATGAAGAGTTCAGACGGCAAGACCTGGGTGAACAACACCGGCGCCGGTGCGCTGACCATTCTCACCACAACGCTCGACCAGAACATGGCGTACTGCACCTGCGGCACCAGCGGCTGTTCGGACAACTCGGGCGCGGTCCGGCAGGCGGTCTACGCCAAAGTGGACCCCCTCGTGAACTTCACGGAGTTCTCCCGAGTCGTCATGATTCTCCCCCAGAACAATACCTGCAGCGGCATCGCCGGCGTCGCCTCCCTGGGATGCTGGGGCAGTGAGGCGCCGGGCGATGGACAGTCCAACATCTCCTGGACCTGGTGGCGTGCGGATCAATCGAGCGGCCGGTCCAACGGCGTCATGCTCGGCACGCATGAAATGGGCCACAACCTAACCATGAGCCACTCCGGCAGCCGTGACCATGGCGCCGAAGTCATCGGCCCGGTCGGCTCGGCCGGCTCCCGCGTCGAGTATGGCGACAAGTTCGGCACCATGGGCGCATGGAATTTCGGGCTCTACAACGCCCATCACGCCGTCGCTCGGACCGGTTGGATGAACACGTCGAACTATATCGACGTCACCGCCTCCGGCGTCTACTCCATCGCTCCGTTCGACACACAGGGCGGCGCCGTGAAAGCGCTCCGCGTCAAGCGCGGAACATCCTCCACGAATGCCTGGTTCTGGGTGGCCTATTATCCCTCCAGCGGCCTCTACCTCCAGCCCCTCGCCGACCAGATTCACTCCGGCGCCATTATTCACGCGCAGGACGCCGCCACCCCCAGCGCCAAGACGGACCTGCTCGACTTCACGCCCGCCAGCACCGGCAACCACGACGATCCGGCACTCGCCGTCGGCCAGTGCTGGCAGGATCCCTACACCGACGTGCGCCTCTGCGCCACAGCAATCGCCAGTGGCATGCTCACGGTTACCGTCGATTACGCCACTCCTCCCTGCTCCAACTCCAACCCTTCGGTTACGTTCCACCCCGACGACCTCGCCAGGTCGGCGGCGGCGGGCACTGGCGCACAGTTCCGCGTCACGGTGACGAACAACGATTCCTCCTCCTGCGCATCCCGAACCTTTACAATGGGCTCCACTCTCCCCTCCGGCAGCGGCTGGGCGACGTCGTTCTCCTCCAATCCCACGCTCGCCCCAGGCGCTTCCGCTACCGTTACGTTGACGAAGACGCCCTCCTCCTCCATCGCCGCCGGTACCTATGACGTAGATGCGACGGCCTCAGCGAATACTAACCTCGGCTCCACGAACCCGAACGCGGCTCTCACCGTCACCGAACCGCTGCAAGGCCCACCCGCGGCGCCCAGCTCCGTCACCGCCTCCGTCAGCCAAACCGGAAGCGGCAAGAAAAAGACCTTCCAAAGCTACACCGTCCGCTGGCTGGACAACTCTTCAAACGAGACCAACTTCCAGCTGCGCCGCTGCAAGATGAGCGGCAAGGGCGGGTCGGCAACCTGCACCTACGACACCTGGACCGCCAGCGTGGCCGCCAACGTGGTCAGCCTCGTCGACACGGCGAAGCCCGCCTCCGGCTCCTGGCGGTTTGAGGTGCGTTCGGTGAACGGCAGCGGCCAGTCCAACTGGGCCACCTCCGGCAACGTAACCATCCCATAACCCAACATCAACCAACGGGCGGCGCGCCGGGACTAACCAAGCCCCGGCACGCCGCCCAGGCTTTTTGCCGTCCGTACTCCCCGCACAATCGCCTGCCCCGTGGCCTCGGCCGCCGCCACCCCCAGTACGTTCAACTCCCCGTCCAGCGCCCCCATCGACAGCGCGATCACAATATCTCCGTCCGACATCGTGTGCCCCGGCGACAACGCCCGCAACACCCCTGCCTGCGCCATCTTCGCCAGCCGCGTCGCTCCCGTCTTGCTGAGCCGGGCGTTCGTCGCCACAACCGTCAGCGTCGTGTTCCCCCCGCCCGGCGCCGGCCTCGCGCCTCCCGACGCCAGCATCGCCTTCTCCGTCCCGGTCAACTCGCGCGACCCCGCCGTCCGCCGGCATCCCGCTATCAGCCGCCCCGTCTGCGGATCCCGCACATCCCCGTACGCATTCACCACCGCCAGCGCCGATACCATCACCCCGCCCGTCCCTACTTTCACCGTATAGCTGCCCACGCCCCCCTTCATGGCCCGCGCCATGCCCGCCATCTTCCCCACCGTCGCGCCCGTGCCCGCCCCGACGCTGCCCTCCACCACCGCACCCTTCCCCGCCGCCCCGGCCGCCACCTCGCCCATCTCCCGCGTTGGCCGCACATCCGCCTTCCCTATCCCCAGGTCGAACAGGATCATCGCCGGCACTATCGGCACCCGCGCCCCGCCGAACGCAAATCCTACCCCCTTCTTCTCCAGGTATCGCCGCACCCCGCTCGCCGCCTCCAGCCCGAACGCCGAACCCCCGGCAATCGTCACCGCATGGATGTGCGGCGTCACATGCAGCGGGCTCAATACGTCCAACTCCTGCGAACCCGACGCCCCGCCCCCAATGTCCACACCGGCCACCGCTCCCCCCTCGCAGAGGATCACCGTCACTCCCGTCAACGCCCCGAAATCGGACGCGTGCCCGACTGCAATGCCCGGAATATCGGTAAGACCCTTCATGCGCGTGTTAGCATCGTGTTTTTGGAGGAGCGTTTCGGTTGCTCGACATTTTGAAGTCGCCCATCGTGACGTTTCAGGAGTTCATTCTCCTGGCCGGCCGGGCAACAGCAAACATCGTCCGCCGTCCATTTTACGGGACAGACGTCGTCCTGCAAATGGACACCATTGGCGTGGGCAGCCTGCCCATTACGATTCTCATCGGTTTCTTCTCCGGCGCCGTCATGGCGCTGCAGATGTCCCGCGCCCTCTCCCAGTACGGCGCCACAGGCCAGGTCGGCCAGATCACCGCCATCACCCTCGTCCGCGAACTCGGCCCCGTGCTCACCGCCCTGCTCGTCGCCGGGCGTAACGCCTCCGGCATCGCCAGCGAATTGGGCTCCATGAAGGTCACCGAGCAGATCGACGCCATGCGCGCGCTCGGCACAGATCCCGTCAAGAAACTCGTCACCCCGCGCCTCATCGCCACCTGCTTCACGCTCCCGCTGCTCACCATCGTTGCCGATTTCATCGGCATCATCGGCGGCTACCTCGTCGCCGTGCCGCTGCTCGCCCTCACCACCACCAGCCAGTATTGGAATAACGCGTGGCGGTCCCTTGAGTACAACGACATTGCCCAGGGCCTCATCAAGCCGCTCGTCTTCGCCGTCATCATCTCCATCGTCGGCTGCCTCTACGGCATCCGCACCACAGGCGGCACCCAGGGCGTCGGCCGCGCCACCACCCAGGCCGTCGTCGTCGCCTCCGTCTGGATCTTCGTCTGCACCTTCCTCATCACCAGGGTGTTCGTCAACATCTGATGGCGACCGGCACAACAGAGCGCGCCTGTGTGCTGCGGTTGGACGATATCTCGCTCTCCTTCGACGGCGGGCCGAAAGTCCTCGACCGCGTCTCCATAGAGCTTTGGACCGGCGACACCAGGATCATCCTCGGCGCCGCCGGCGCCGGCAAAAGCGTCATGCTCAAGGTCGCCCTCGGCTTGCTGAAACCCACCTCCGGCAGCGTCTACCTGTTCGGCCGCGACGTCACTGGCTATAGCGAGGCCCAGTGGTACGACGTCCGCAGCCACATCGGCGTCCTGTTCCAGGAGGGCGGCCTGTTTGACTCCCTCACCATCGAGGAAAACGTCGCCTACCCGCTCGTCAACCGCACCACACAGTCCCCCGAAGCCGTCCGCCCCCAGGTGCAGGAGGCCCTCAACTTCGTCGAACTCGGCCACACCATGCAGAAGTTCCCCAGCGAACTCTCCGGCGGCATGCGCCGCCGCGTCGGCATCGCCCGCGCCGGCATCAGTGACCCCGCTCTCCTCCTCTACGATTCCCCCACCGCCGGCCTCGACCCCATCACTGCCAACAACATCATGACCCTCATCATCGAGGAACGCGAACTCCGCAACGCCACCACCGCCATCGTCAGCCATCGCTTCCAGGACGGGCATCTCATGGCCAATTTCCGATACAATCCGGATAGTAAGCGGCTGGAACGGATACCCGATGATTCGCCTCTGCGGCAGCGCACGCGTTTCCTCGTGATGCGGGACGGCCGGATCGTTTTTGAAGGAAGCGAACCGGAGTTGGACGCCTCCACCGACCCCTATATCGCCAAATTCTCCATGCTACGCTCCGACCACTAACACCATGCCATCCGCCGCCAAAGTCTCCTGGGCTCAACTTCGCGTCGGCGTCCTCGCCGTCGTGTCGCTCTTCATCCTCGCCGTCCTCATCTTCCTCCTTACCGGCAACAAGAGCATCTTCGCCAAGGAAGCTACCATCTACACCTACCTCGACGATTCCGCCGCCATCACCGAAGGCTCCGCTGTCCGGCTGAGCGGCATCGCCATCGGCAAGATCGCCAAAGTCAGCCTCTCCGGCGAAAACAAGCCCAACCGCCGCATCAAGCTCGACCTCGTCATCACCCAGGACAAGCTCGCCAGCATCCCGGCCGATTCCCAAGCCTCCATCGGCGCCGAAAACCTCCTCGGCACCAAGTACATCAACATCAAGATGGGCAAGGACGCCAAGCCTATCGCCGCCGGCGGGGAACTGCGCAGCCTCGACACCCGCGAGTTCCAGGATCTCGTCAACGCCGCCTATCCCTCGCTCCAATCCCTCCAGCAGATCGTCGAGCGCGTCAATAACATCGTCGCCATGGTCGAAGTCGGCAAAGGCTCCATCGGCAAGCTCCTCGTCGATGACGAACTCTACCAGCGCGTCGTCGCCATCGTCGCCGAGGTCGAAAAGATCTCCCACGTCGTCGGCCGCGGCCAGGGCACCGTCGGCAAACTCCTCTACGACGATGCGATGTACGAAGAGGTCCGCGGCACCATCAAGCGCGTCGACTCCGCCATCGCTGGCATTCAGGCCGATCTCGACTCCGGCAAAGGCACCGCCGGCAAGCTCATGAAGGACCCCGCTCTCTACGACGAAGTCCGTGCCACCGTCGCCGAGTTGCGCAAAACCATCGACGAAATCAACAAGGGCAACGGCACCGCCGGCAAGCTCATCAAGAGCGATGAGCTCCACGCCAACATGAACCGCCTCATCCTCAATCTCGACAAGACCATCGACCGCGTCAACAGCGGCCACGGCACCATGGGCCAGTTGATGGTCAACCCCGCGCTCTACGACTCCATGAACGGCACCATGAAGGAAATGAACCAGTTCATGAAGGATTTCCGGGCCAACCCGAAGAAGTTCCTGACCATTCAACTCAAACTGTTTTGAAGAGGCTCGTCGTCAACGCGGATGATTTCGGCTTCACCCGGGACGTCAACGCGGGCATCGTCGAGGCGCACCGCAATGGCATCCTCACCGCCACCACCCTCATGGCCAACGGTGATGCCTTTGAGGACGCCGCCCGCCTCGCTCGGGATACCCCAACCCTCGATGTCGGCGTGCATTTCGTCCTGACCGGCGGACTCTCCCTCGTCACCGGAATGCCGCTGCCAAAGGACGTGCCCGCCGTCGTTCGCGCCGTCTATGCGGGCCAACTGAACCTCTACGACGAATTCGCCGCGCAAGCCAGGCGCATCCTCGCCGCCGGCATCCGCCCCACACACGCCGACACCCACAAACACACCCATCTCCTCGGCCCCGTCTGCCGCGCCCTCTGTGCCGTCGCCGAGGAGTTCCGCATCCCCTTCCTCCGCCGCCCCGCCGACCTCCCCCTGCCCTACCGCGCCCCCTGGAAAGCCAAGCTCGTCAACCTATTCGTCCGCAGCCGCGCCCGCTCCCTCGACATCTCCCCTCTCCGCTCCACCGACCACTTCGCCGGCTTTACCATCACCGGCCACTACCGCGCCGCTGACCTCGCCGCCCTCTTTGCCCTCCTTCCCGACGGCGTCACCGAGCTGATGACCCACCCAGGCCGCTGCACCCCGGAACTCCAACAGGCCCACACCCGCCTCAAGGACAGCCGCGCCGCCGAACTCGCCGCCCTCCTCGCCCCCGAAACCCGCGCCGCGCTCAACGCCAACCACATCGCACTCACCCGCTTCCGCGACCTGTAACGCCCCTCACCCCGGCCGCGTCTTCTCCTCCCGCTTCCGTTCCCGGTGCACCAGCTTCACCAACTCCCCAAGCTCGTAGGAAAGCAGCCCCAGCGTGTCGTCCAGCGACAGAATCCCCACCAGCCCGTCGTCGGAATCCACCACCGGTATCCTGCGCACCCCCGCCTCCCGCATGATCCGGATCGCCGTCCAGACGTGCTCCTCCTCGTGTATGGTCAACAGTTCGTTCGACATCACTTCCCCCACCGTCAACCCCGCCGGATCGATCCCCGCCGCCAGGATCTCCATCACCAGATCCCGGTCCGTCACAATCCCCACCGGGATCTCCCGGCCATTCACTCGCTCGCTCACCACCAGCGCGCCCACATGCTCTTCGCGCATCCGCTTGGCCGCATCAACAACGGCGAGGTCCCGCGGCGCGATCACCACATTCCGCACACACAGTTCTCCGGCACGCATAACGCCTCCTTTTCCACCTCTATCCCCTGCACGGCGGCGGCCAAACCGCCCGCCATGCCTGGCCGCCACTCCAGCCGCCCCAACGGGTGAACCAGCCCACTCACTGGCTCATTTCACCCATTCTTTACTTCACTCGGTCCGGACGCGGCCGCTGCGTGCCCCGTTCCGGTGTCCGCTGCTGAGACGGCGCCGGCAACTGGCGGCGTTCGCGTTGGATGGTCTCCTGCCGCTGCTGCTCGCTCCGCTCCGTGCTCCGCCGCCATTGCGGGTCCGGCCGGCGGGTTGGCGTTGGGGTCCGTCGCGGTTCCGCACGTGGCGCCGGGGCGGGCAACTGCCGGTACTCCGGCCGGGGAGCCTGCCGGCCTGGCTCCGCGGCCTTCGGCTCCGGAACCCGGCCCATGGAGGAGTCCAACTCCCCCCGCCGTCTCTCCAATGGAACCACCGGCGCCGGCGGCGCCTGCCGCACCACCACCGGACGCTTCTCCACCGCCGCCGGCGGCCGTGCCGCCGTGCGTTCCCCGCGCCGCCCCAGCGAATCCCCCGTCGGCGCAAACGGTGGCGCCGATCCTCCCGCACGCACCTCCCCCGCAGGCACCCGCACCGTATGCTTCTGCGCCGGCTCCCCGCGCAGGAACGGGTCCCGCGGCATCGCCGTAATCGCATCCGGCGCTTCTCGATTCACATACCGCTGCCGCCCTGGATCCGTCCGCGGAATCTGGTTCACATTCACAATCACCGTATTCGTCACGTTGATGTTCGTCACATACCGCCGGCTGGCTCGATACGGCGGCAGCCAAACCTCCCGCGGTCCCAGTGGGAACCACGCCACTCCAGGCCCCATTCCCACCTGAAAGTGATACCGGAACCCGTTGCCCCCGCCGAACACAACCAGCGCCGGCGCCCACACCGGCCGCCGGTGGAACGGCCCCGGCAGCCAGCACCACCGTGCCCGGTGGAAGATCCACCTACCGTAGTGAAACGGCGCGAATCCCCACCGTGCGTCTTCAATCCACGTCCAGCCCCATGGCTCTATCCACACCCAATGCCCGAACCGGTACGGCACCCAACCCACCGCAACCCGCGGCATCCACAGTGGGCCCCACATCGCGTCCACCTCCCACATCCCATACTCCTCCAGGTCTTCATACCCAATCACCCCCGCCGCCACATGCCGCCGCGCCAGCGCCCGCTCCTCCCGCCGGTCCCGCTCCTGTGCGAACCGGTCCAGTTCGTCCATCCCCGGCGGCTCCGCGATCGTGTACCCACCGCTCCCGCCCCGCATCACCGCCCGCTGGTCCGCCCGCACCACCGTCTGGAATCCGTTCCCCAACACCTCAGCCGAACCGTTCCGCACAATCACCTCAACTTCCCCCCCATCCGCGTTCACGTTCATCCGGTACTGCCCCGTCCGCAGTAATGACACCGCCGCCTGCGGCGTATCGAACTCGAACTGCTCGTTCTCCTCCAACTCCCGTACATGAACCACCACCGACCCCTCGGCAATCCGCACCTGCACCAGTTCGCTCCCCACCTGCAACAGACTCACCTCCGTCCGCGGCCCCAGCCGCAGCGACGCCGTCCCAAGGTGCAGCTCCGCCCGCGCGCCCGCCTCCGTCCAGACGTCATCCCCCGACGTCAGCGGGCGGTTCACCACCGCGGGCAACCACTCCTCCCCGCCCGCCGGGCGATACGATACATCCCCCTCCAGCAC
>CAZWDD010000028.1:20460-24078 GCA_964632345.1 uncultured Solibacteraceae bacterium
CTCATCCGTAACACGCGCGTCGGTGGATCGGGCGGCTCCCCGCCGCCCGACGGCGCCGCGACCCGCGCCTGCCTTCCTCCACACCCGCCAACAATCAGCACCGCCAACAGCAGTATGTGTCTCATGGCGGCCTCCCCTCCTGCACGCCAGCAGCCATTCGCCGCCCCCCGCCTCTTTGGCACTACGATTGCTCAATTTGTTTACAGGTGGGACTTATGACCCCGTCCGAGCCCTGTAATCCGCCGGTCAGCCGCCTGATCCGAATTCCTCCGGCAGGCATCGAAGGGGAGCTCACTCTCCCCCTCCAAACCCGCGCTCTCGTCCTGTTCGCCCATGGCAGCGGCAGCAGCCGCCACAGCCCCCGCAACCGCTTCGTCGCGGAACGTCTCCACGATGCAGGCCTCGCCACCTTCCTGCTGGACCTCCTGACCCCTACCGAGGACACCGACTACGCCGCCCGCTTCAACATCCCCCTCCTCGCCCGCCGCCTTTCCATCGCCACCGATTGGATCCGCTCCCACGACCCCGCCGGCCACCTCCCCTGCGCCTATTTCGGCGCCAGCACCGGCGCCGCCGCCGCCCTCATCGCCAGCGTCGAGACCCCCGGCATCTTCGCCGTCGTCTCCCGCGGCGGCCGCCCGGACTTGGCCGAAGCCTACCTGCCCCGCGTCACCGCACCCGTCCTGCTCATCGTCGGCGGCTCCGACGAAGAGGTCCTTCGCCTCAACCAGTTCGCCCACGCCGCGCTCACCTCCTCCTCCAACGCACGGCTCACCATCGTTCCCGGCGCCACCCATCTGTTTGAAGAACCCGGCACCCTCGCCAGCGCCGCCGCCCTTGCCGCCCGCTGGTTCGCCGACCACGTGCCACCCAGGAGGCCGCAGCCATGAGACGTCTCTTCGTCATCCTCACCGCCCCGGTCATCTACCTATGCCTCATCCCCATCGCCATCCTCGATGCCTGCCTCTTCCTCTATCAGGCCGTCTGCTTCCCGGCCTTCGGCATCCCCCGCGTCCGCCGCCGCGACTGCTTCCTGTTCGATCGCTCCCGCCTCCCTTACCTCAACCCCCGCGACCGCCTCCACTGCGCCTACTGCTCCTACGCCAACGGCGTCTGCGCCTGGGCAACTGAAATCATCGCCCGCACCGAGCAACGCTGGTGCCCCATCAAGCACGCCCGCCCCATCGAACATCCCCACTCCCGCTACGGCCTCTTCTTCAAATTCGGCGACGCCGCCACCTACCGCCGCAGCGCCGACGCCCTCTGCCGCGATTTCAGTGACCTCATGATGCCGCCCCGCCGCCCAACAGCCTTCTCACCTCTTCATCCTCCGTCTGCCCGAACTCCTCAAACCACAAGCTGATCGCATCCAGCCGCTCCGGCATCAGGACGCTCACAACCTCATCCGCCTCCCCCTCCAGCCGCCGCACCGTCTCCGGCGGCGCCACTCCCACCGCCACCACAATCCGCCCCGCCCCGGCCCGCCGCAGCGCCTGCACCGCCACTGACATTGTCGACCCCGTCGCCACTCCATCATCGGCCACAATCACCGTCCGCCCCCGGAACTCCGGCCCCGGCCGCTCGCCGCGATAGGCCGCCTCCCGCCGCGCCAGTTCCTTCTTCTCCCGCTCCACCACCGCCGCCACCTCCTCCGCCGTCACCCCCAGTCCGGCCACCAGCCCCTCGTTCATCACCACCCCGCCCCCACTCGCAATCGCCCCCATCGCCAGTTCCGGCTGCCACGGCACTCCCAGCTTCCGCACCACCAGGATCTCCAGCGGCACCCGCAGCGCCCGCGCGATCTCATACCCCGTCACCACCCCGCCCCGCGGCAGCGCCACCACCATCGCCTTCGGGTCGTCCGCATATCGCTGCAACAGCGCCGCCAGCCGTATCCCCGCATCGCGCCGGTCTTTGAGCCGCGTCATCTCATGCCGCCTCCACCTCCGGCCCCGCCGTCCGCCCGGGCTTCTCGGGCACCTCGGTCAAGGTCGCCTCCGTCAGTAGCAGCGTCCCTACCACCGATGCCGCATTCTCCAGCGCCACCCGCACTACCTTCGTCGGGTCGAGGATCCCCGCCTCTATCAGGTCCACATAGCGGTTGCACGACGCATCGAACCCCGTATTCCCCGCCGCTGACCGCATCCGGTCCACCACCACGCCATCATCGGCCCCCGAGTTCTCCGCAATCTGCCGCACCGGCGCCTCAATCGCCCGCCGCAGAATCCCCACCCCCGTCCGCTCGTCACCCTCGCACTCCCGCTCCTCGGCCTCAATCGCATCCTTCAACCGCAGCAGCGCCATCCCGCCGCCCACCACGATCCCCTCTTCCGAAGCTGCCCGCGCCGCGCTGATCGCGTCCTCAAACGCCTCCTTCCGGTTCTTCATCTCCGACTCCGACACCGCTCCCACCCGGATCACCGCCACCCCGCCCGCCAGCTTCGCCAGCCGCTCCTTCAGCTTCTCCTTGTCGTAGTCCGACGTCGTCTCCTCGATCTGTTTCCGAAGCTCCGCGCACCGCCCCGCAATCGCCGCCTTCTCCCCGCCGCCCCCCACAATCACCGTCGTGTCCTTGTCCACCACCACGCGCCGCGCATGCCCCAGGTCGGCCTGCGTCACCCGCTCCAGCTTGATGCCCAGCTCCTCGGCAATCAGATGCCCGCCCGTCAGAATCGCAATATCCTGCAGCATCGACTTCCGCCGGTCGCCGAAACCCGGCGCCTTCACCGCCGCGCACAGAATCGTCCCTCGGATCTTGTTCACCACCAGCGTCGCCAGCGCCTCCCCCTCCACGTCCTCGGCTATGATCAGCAGCGGCTTGGCCGACCGCGCAATCTCTTCAAGCAGCGGCAGCATGTCCTTCACGTTGTTGATCTTCTTCTCGTAAATCAGAATCGCCGGATCCTCCAGCACCGCCTCCATCTCCTCCGCATTCGTCACGAAGTACGGCGAGATATACCCGCGGTCGAACTGCATCCCTTCCACCACGTCCAGCACCGTCTCGGTGGTCTTGGACTCCTCCACCGTAATCACCCCTTCGGCCCCCACCCGCTCCACCGCATCGGCCACCATCGCCCCCGTCGCCCGGTCGTTATGCGCTGACACCGTCGCCACATGCTCCCGCTCCGTCCGGTCCCGCACCGGCCGGGATTGCTTCGCCAGCGCCCCCACCGCCGCCTTCACCCCGCGGTCCAGCCCCCGCTTCAGTTCAATCCCGCTCGCTCCGGCAGCAATGTTCCGGACACCCTCGGAAAGCATCGAATAGGCCAGAAGTGTCGACGTCGTGGTGCCGTCCCCCACGGCCTCCGCCGTCCGTTCCGCCACCTCCCGCATCATCCGCGCCCCCAGGTTCTCCACCGGGTCTTTCAGTTCCACTTCCTTGGCAATCGTCACGCCGTCGTTGCACACCAGCGGACGGCCATACTTCCGGTCAATCAGTACGCACTTGGATTTCGGCCCCAGCGTCACCCGCACCGCATCGGCCACTACCGCGGCGCCATGAAGCAGAGCCTCCCGCGCCGCCGAACGGAAATGCAGTTGTTTGGTTGCCATGCCTTTTCCGCTGCATCTGGCGTACCAAAACCGCCGCCGGAATTCCCGCCATTCCCATGCACCCCG
>CAZWDD010000028.1:24088-27483 GCA_964632345.1 uncultured Solibacteraceae bacterium
CCGCCGCCACGGGGTGGGGCATTTCACCCACTGCTGGTGATGGCGCTCCTACTCCAACCGCTTCCGGAACCGCGCCGCGCTCGCCAGCAGAATCACCACCCCGATCGTCGCCAGCGCCCCCAGTTGCGGCCACAGCACCTCCACCCCAACCCCCTTCAAAAACACTCCCCGCAGCACTTCAATGAAGTATCGCAGCGGATTCAGATACGTCACCCATTGAATGACCTCCGGCATGTTCCGGATCGGAAACGTAAACCCGCTCAACATAAATGCCGGCGTAAAGAAGAAGAACGCCGACATCATCGCCTGCTGCTGCGTCCGCGAGATCGTCGATAGAAACAATCCCGTCCCCAGCGTCGACAACAGAAACACCATCGACGATCCCACCAGCATCCCCGCCGTCCCGCGGAACGGAACCTCGAACACCAACAGCGCCGTCCCCACCGCCAGCCCCATGTCGAACAGCCCGATCATCGCAAACGGAATTGTCTTGCCCAGCATCAGCTCCAGCGGACGTACCGGCGTCACCATCAGCTGCTCCATCGTCCCCAGTTCCTTCTCCCGCACAATCGCCATCGCCGTCAGCATCAGCGTGATCAACGTGATGATGTTCATCACCACTCCCGGCACAAAGTAGTTCCGGCTCTTCAACTCCTCGTTGAACCACGCCCGCTGCTCAATCCGCACCGGACTCTCCCGCTGGCCGCGCGCCAGATTGCTCACCACCCGCGTCACATAGGCCGCCACAATCCCCGCGTCGTTGGAGTTGGTCCCGTCCATCAGCACCTGCACCTGCCCCGTCCGCCCGCGCGCCAGGTCATCCCCGAACCCCGGTCCCACCCGGATCACGCTCAGCACCTCGCCCCGGTCCAGCAACAGTTGCGCCTCCGCCTCCGTCTCCGGCCGCACCACCACACGGAAGTACCGCGAGTTCTCCAGCACCGCCCCCAGCTCCCGGCTCGCCGTCGAACCGTCCTGGTCCCACCACGCCACCCGCGCATTCTCCACGTCCAGGTTCACCGCAAATCCGAAGATGATCAGCTGCATGATCGGCGGCAGGATCACCATGATCCGCAGCCGCGGCTCCCGCAGCACCTGCAGCAGCTCTTTCCGCAATATCGTTCGAATCCGCTCCCACATCGCTACGCCACCTTATGCCCGATCTTCCGCGTCGTCAGAGCAAACACAATCACCGCATAAATCACCAGAAACACCAGCGGCGGCCACAGCAGCCCGATCCCCTCCCCCTTCAGGTACAGCGACTTCAGAATCGTGATGAAATACCGCGCCGGCACTGTCGTTGAGACGATCTGTATCGGCCGCGGCATGTTCTCGATCGAGTACATGAACCCGCTCAACAGAAACGCCGGCAGGAAGCTGCTCAGCATCCCCATCTGAAACGCCAGCAGTTGCGTCCGTGCAATCGCCGACAGCAGTATCCCCCACGACAATGCGCCGAACAGGAACATGCCGCTCGCCAGCGCCAGAAACAGCAGGCTACCCCGCAGCGGCACATCGAAGATGAACACGCCCAGCAGCACCGACGTCACCACGTCCACCGCCCCCACCGCGAAGTACGCCGACAGCTTTCCCAACACAATCTCGGCCGGCCGCAGCGGCGTCGATAGCAGTTGCTCCATTGACCCGTTCTCCCACTCCCGCGCAATCGTCAGCGACGTCAGCAACGCCGCTATGATCATCAGCACCACCGCAATCAGCCCCGGAATCAGGAAATTGCGCGACTTCAGATCCGAGTTATAGAACACCCGCACCTGCGGCTCCGCCCCGCCCGTCCGCGCCCGCCCGCCAGCCGCTCGCTCCGCCGCCCAGTTCAACACCAGGGACTGCGCATAATTGATCGCAATCGACGCCGTGTTCGAGTCCGACCCATCCAGCAGCAGTTGCACCGCCGGCCGCGCCCCGCGCCCCAGGTCCCGTCCGAATCCCGCCGGCACCACCACCGCCAGCAGAATGCGGCTCCGGTCGATCAATCCATCCACCGCCGCCGTCGACGTCTCCACGCCCCGCACGTCGAAATACGGCGTCCCCTCAAACCGTTCTCGCAGCTCCCGGCTCGCCGGCGTCCGGTCCTGGTCCACGATCAGCGTCGGTATCTGGTCCACGTCCAGCGACAGCGCGTACCCGAACAGCATCAGCATGAAGAACGGCACCAGCAGCGCCATCGCCAGGCTCCGCACATCCCGCACGATGTGCAGGAACTCCTTCCGCGCCATGGCCCGCACCCGCCGGAACTTCATGCCGCCCCCTCGTCTTCCCGTTCAATCGCCCGAATGAACACGGCTTCCATCGACCCCAACCCCATCTGCTGCTTCAGCGCCCGCGGCGAATCCATCGCAATGGCTTTGCCCTTATACAGCAGCGCCACCCGGTGGCAGTACTCGGCCTCTTCCATGTAGTGCGTCGTCACGAAGATCGTCCGCCCCGCCGCGGCCAGTTCGTCGATCAGGTCCCAGAACGCCCGCCGCGCAATCGGGTCCACCCCGCTCGTCGGCTCATCCAGGAATAGGACCGGCGGGTCGTGCAGAATCGCCGCGCCCAGCGCCAGCCGCTGCTTCCAGCCCCCCGCCAACAGCCGCGTCATCACCCCGCGTTTCTCTTCCAGTCCCGCCATCCGCAGCGCATACCGCTTCCGCTCCTCCCGCCTCTCCGCCTCCACGCCGTAAATGCCGCAGAAGAAGTTCAGGTTCTCCTCCACCGTTAGGTCATCGTAAAGCGAGAACTTCTGCGACATGTAGCCGATCGATCGCTTCACCTGCTCCGGCTCGCTCGCCACGTCGAACCCATGCACCCGCGCCCTCCCCGCCGTCGGTGCCAGCAGCCCGCACAGAATCCGGATCGTAGTCGACTTCCCCGCCCCGTTCGGCCCCAGAAACCCGTAAATCTCCCCCCGCCGCACGTTGAGCGAAACGTTATCGACCGCGACAAACTCCCCGAACTGTTTCCGCAGCGCATGTACTTCCACAGCGTTCTCAACCGGCATCGCCCGCTCCATTCCCACCCACGAACAACGCAATCAGCCGCACCCCAGCCCGCACCCGCATCAGATCACCGCCAAACGCGACAGACTCCCCGCACCCCTCCCACACTCCATCCCCCCCCACCGCTCTCTCAACCGGCAACGCCCCCACCAGCCCCACAGGCGAACAACGCCGCAAGCCACCACACAAACCGCCCCCCTCCCCGCACTCCCTCCACAGCACACGCACTCCCACAGCTCTCTCAACCAGCCCCGTCGGCGCAGTGTGCGCCCCCACCTCCCCCGTCGCCTCCCCCGGTGTCCCTTCCCGCCCCACCCCGGCCGGCCCCGGAAACCCGGAAATCTCCTCACACCCCGCCCGCACCAAGGCCCCACCAAAGGCGGCAGACGACCCGCA
>CAZWDD010000029.1:0-27410 GCA_964632345.1 uncultured Solibacteraceae bacterium
TTGCGACTTTTGGCTTGGATTTTGATCGCGGCACTGCCGCTGATGGCACAGACGGCAAAGCGGGAACGGCCCGACCGGCGCCCCGCCCAGGACCGCAGCCCCCTGCGCGACTCCACCGCCACCGCCGCCAACCCACTGCCCCCGGACCGCGAGGCTCCCCCTGCCCCCGCCAGCCGCGGCGGTGGTGCATTTCGTCGCTTCGCGGTGGTTTTGGACCAGCCCCCCCTCGCCGCCACCGCTTCCTCCCGTGAAGTCATGACGGCCGTCCTCTCCGGCCCCGCCGGCCGCGCCCACCGGGACCGCGTCCGCGCCGCCCACTCCGCCGTCCGTGCGGAGGCCGCTCGCCGCGGTTGGCGCGAGCAGGGCTCCTCGGAACTCCTCGTCAACGCCGTCTACCTCGCCGCCCCCGCCGAGGACGCCGACGCCCTCGCCTCCCTCCCCGGCGTCAGGTTCGTCCGCGAAATGCAGCCCCTCCGCCGTCACATGACCAAAGCGAACGAGGTCGTTAAGGCCGTCGCCGCCTGGAACCGGACCGGCGGCCAGGGCAATGCGGGCACAGGCATCAAAATCGCCATTCTCGATACCGGCATCGACCATACCCACCCCGCCATGCAGGACGGCGGCCTCTCCATGCCCGCCGGCTTCCCCAAGTGCTCCGGCGATGCCTGTAGCTTCACTAACTCCAAGGTAATTGCCGCCCGAAGCTTCGTCGACCGCCTCATCTACGCCTTCCCCGAAGATACCCGCCCCGATGATGCCTCCCCCCGCGATCGCGTCGGCCACGGTACCGCCGCCGCCATGGCCGCCGCCGGCGCCGTCGTCGATAGCCCGCTCGGCCGCATGTCCGGCGTCGCCCCCAAGGCCCATCTCGGCAATTACAAGGTCTTCGGCTCCCCGGGCGTGAACGACATCACGTTCGACGACGCCATCATCGCCGCCCTTGAGGCCGCCCTGCTCGACGGCATGGATATCGCCTCTCTCTCTCTCGGCGGCGCTTCCCTCTGGGGGCCCAACGATCGTGGCTCCATCTGCGGCGCCGGCGCCAACGTCGCCTGTGACCTCCAGGTCGAAGCCGTCGAAAACGCCGTCCGCCTCGGCCTTGTCGTCGTCGTCAGCGCCGGCAACGACGGCGACATCGGCAACGAAATCCCCACCCTCAACTCCATCGCCTCTCCTGGCACCGCTCCCAGCGCCATCACCGTCGGCGCCTCCGTCAACGGCCACATTCTCTATCAGTCCGTCCGCGTGCCCGGCGCCGGCGGCAACCTCGCCCGCATCAATGCCTTCTTCGGCAACGGCCCGCGCCCCACCTCCCCGCTCACCGCGCCCGCCCGCGACGTCACCGCCCTCCAGAACGATGGCAAGGCCTGCGCCCCGCTCGGCAACGGCGTTCTCAACGGCGCCATCGCTGTCATCGCCCGCGGCGATTGCTCCTTCGCCGTCAAAGTCGCCAACGCCCAGCGCGCCGGCGCCGTTGGCGTCATCGTCTACCAGACCACCTCCAACGCCCTCTTCCCTCCCGGCGCCCTCACCACCACCGGGATCCCCCTCGTCATGATCGGCCGCGACAACGGTGACGCCCTCCGCGAACATCTCCGCGCCAATCCCGATGCCCAGGTCGCGCTTGACCCCGCCATCGAAGCCGTCCCCGCTCCTTCCGGCGAAGTTGCCATCTTCTCTTCCCAGGGCCCCGCCACCGGCACCAATGCCATCAAGCCCGAGGTCATCGCCGTCGGCACAGATCTCTATCTCGCCACCCAGCGCTTCGATCCCAACGGCGACATGTTCGATGCCTCCGGCTACACCCGCGCCGAAGGCACCAGCTTCGCCGGCCCCATCGTCGCCGGCGCCGCCGCGCTCGTCAAGCAGCGCAACCCACGTCTCACTCCCGCACAAGTGAAATCCGCCGTCGTCAATACGGCCGACCCCCGCATCGGCGACTACGACTACGACGGCAATCCCATCGATGCGCTCCAATCCGGCATGGGCGCCGGCCAGTTGGATGCCGAGTTCGCCGTCCAGGCCAACGTCGCCGCCGAACCCGCCACCATCTCCTTCGGCCTCGTCCGCCAGCTCCCCCTCTCCAGTCAGGTCCGCTTCGTCAACACCGGCAACGCTTCCGTCAATCTGCGTTTCTCCGCCGTTGAGGTGGTCCGCGCCAATGGCGTGAATGTCACCGTCAGCCCCGCCACCGCCACCGTCGGCGTCGGCCAGGTGGCCACCGTCACCCTCCGTATCGAAGGCACCCTGCCCGGCGAGAACTGGTACGAAGGCGAAATCCTCGCCGAAGGCGGCGCCGTGCCCCTCCGTGTGCCCTACTCCTATCTCATCGGCAATAACACGCCCTTCAACCTCTTCCCGCTCACCTCCAACGGCTTCACCGCCCTCGCCACCGGCCGCGTGAATCGCCTCAACGTCAAGTTCGTCGATAAACAGGGCGCCCCCGCCGCCGGTGTCACCGTCCGCTTCCGCGCCGAAGTCGGCGGCGGCCGCGTCGAACAGGCCACCGAACGCACCGACGCCCTCGGCATCGCCGATGCCGTCGTCTTTGCCGGTCCCACCCTCGGCGAACAGATCTTCTCCGTCGAAGGCGGCGGCCTCCGTACGGAGTTCATCGGCCGCGCCATCCAACAACCCATGGTGCAGACCGGCGGCGTCGTCAATGCCGCCAGCGGCGCCGTCGGCAACGGCGTTGCCCCCGGTTCCTATATCTCCATCTTCGGCGCCGCCCTCGCCGATACCACCCTCGCCTACTCCACCCAGTACCTCCCGCTATCCCTCGCCGGAATCAGTGTCGGCTTCGACGTGCCGAGCCGCCGCCTCAGCTATCCCGGCCGCATCCATTTCGTCAGCCCCGGACAGATCAACGTCCAGGTGCCCTGGGAACTGGCCGGCGAAGCCGCCGTTGACCTCAAGGTCAGCTTCGGCGACTTCTCCTCCGCCATCGTTCGCATCCCCCTCAACGACTACTCGCCCGCTGCCTTCGAATATACCGACCCCGGCAGCGGCCGCCTCCTCGCCGCCGCGCTCGATCAGCGCTTCGCCCTCGCCACCGCCGCCAATCCGCTTCGCCGCGGCGAGGTCGTCCAGATCTACGCCAACGGCGTCGGCCCCGTCGATAACCGCCCGCTGTCCGGTGACCCCGCCAGCAACTCCGTCCTCTCCCGCTGCACCTTCACGCCCGAAGTGACCATCGGCGGCCGCCCGGCCCCAGTCCAGTTCTGCGGCCTTGCTCCCGGCTTCGTCGGCCTTTATCAGATCAATGCTACCGTTCCCGGCGATGCCCCGGCCGGCATTCAACCCCTAATCATCCGCGCCGGCGGCGTTGCCTCGAAGACCTCCGCCCTGCCCGTTCAGTAAGTGAGAATGGAGAATATGCGTCTCGCAAAGTCCGTGTTTGCGCTGCTGCTGGCTGTCGTGCCCGCCGCCGCGCAGGTCGTGCCGGATTGGCACGTCCTGGAACTGGCCGAACCCGTCACCGGCAGAGCCCGCGGCGTCCCTCGCATTCGCGAGTCGCAGGCCGGCGTCCGCGCCCAGCTCGCCGCCCGCTTCGGCGCCCGCGCCCAGGTCCGCCACGCCACCGAGGTTGTCATGAACAGCCTCATCGTTCGCGCCCAGGCCTCCGCCGCCGAACTTGCCATAATCCCCGGCGTCCGCCGCGTCTGGCCCGTCTATGAGGTCCACCCGGAACTCGACCGCGTGGCCGACATCCACCGCATCCGCGAAATCTGGGACCGCATCGGCGGCCCGGACCGCGCCGGCGAAGGCGTCAAAATCGGTATCCTCGATACCGGCCTCGACCTCACCCACCCCGCCTTCCGCAACGAAGCCATGTCCCCGCCCGAAGGCTTCCCGAAAGCCTCCGACGAAGAGACGCGCGCCAGGCTCCACGGCAAGGTCATCGTCTACCGCAACTACGAAGGCATGATGGACTTCCCCGAGACCTCCGAGGATCGCTCCGGCCACGGCACCGCCGTCGCCATGGTCGCCGCCGGCCTCCGCATGGCTACCCCAAGGGGCGAAATCCAGGGCGTCGCCCCCGGCGCCTGGCTCGGCGTCTACAAAATCTTCGGCGGCCCCAACGGACGCTCCTCCAATTCCGCCGTCACTCTCAAGGCGATCGATGACGCCGCCGCCGACGGCATGGACGTCCTCAACCTTTCCTTCGGCTTCCTCCCGCAGGTCCATCCCGATCACGACCCCCTCCTCCCCGCCGTCGAGCGCGCCGCCGCCCTCGGCGTATCCTTCATCAAATCCCACGGCAACTCCGGCCCCGGCCGCACCACCGGTTCCACTCCCAATCTTGGCGCCCACGGACTCGCCGTCGGCTCCTCCTGGTCAGACCGCTTCTTCGCCGCCGGCATGCGCCTTAACGGTGCCGGCACCGTCGTCGCCGTGCCCGGCGATGCCCCGCCTCCGCAGGGCCCCATCGATGCTCCCCTTCGCGATGTCGCCTCGGCAGACCCAACCGGTCTCGCCTGCCAGCCCCTCCCCGAAGGCTCCTTCGCCGGCGCCGCCGTCCTCATCCTCCGCGGCGAGTGCACCTTCGAAGCCAAAATCAACAATGCGCAGCAGGCTGGCGCTGTTGCCGCCGTTATCTACACCCACGCCGGCTCCCCGCGCCCCGGCATCATGGGTGCCGGGGCCGCCACCCTCCCCGCCGTCATGATCGGCTTCGATGATGGTCTCGCCGTCAAGGCCCTCCTCGCCGAACAGCCCGAGTCCCGCGCCGAAATCGCCTTCGACGCCTCCATCGCCTTCTGGGTCGACTCCAACGGCATCTCCGGCTTCTCCTCCCGCGGTCCCGGTCCCGATGGCTCCATCCGCCCCGATCTCGTCGCCGTCGGCGACGGCGTCCTCACCGCCGCTCAGGCCACCAACCCCTCCGGCGAACTCTACGGCCCCGCCGGCTTTACCATCACCAGCGGTACCAGCTTCTCGGCTCCCGTCGTCGCCGGCGCCTATGCCATCCTCAAAGCCGCCCGCCCAGGTCTCGATCCAGCCGACTACCGTTCCCTCCTCGTCAACACCGCCGGTCCTTTCCCCTACGACTCTCCCTCCTCCGTCCAGAACAGCGGCGCCGGACGCCTCGAACTCCCCGCCGCCCTCGATGGCCGCCTCACCATGAACCCCGTCTCCCTCGGCTTCGGCCTTGGCGGTCCAAGCCCCGACGCCGTTCGCACCCTCCGCCTTCGTAACACCGGCCCCAACGTCGATACCTGGTCCGTCCAGCCCGAACCCGCCGGTGGACTCGCTCCCGCCGTCGAACCCGCCGAGTTCTCCCTCGGTCCCGGTGATTCCGTCGACCTCCGCGTCTCCCTCCGCGGCGATGCCGAGCCCGGCGAACACCAGGGCTTCCTCAACTTCTTTCGCGTCGATGGCCACGAAGGCGAACGCCCCCAACGCCTCGCCTACTGGTACGGCGTCCCCACCGAACGCCCCGAATTCGCCCGCTTCCTCCCCACGCCCCCCACTTCCGGGGAACCCTCCGCCACCACCACCGTCGGCCTTCTGCTTACGGATGCCATCGGCGCCCCCATCTCGGAAACCCCCGTCGTCACCGTCCTTGAAGGCGGCGCCACCGTCGGGCGTGTCGTCGCCGACAACGCCTTCTACCCCGGCTACTGGCTCATCGAGTTCCGTCTCGGCGCCACCTCCGGCGAAACCAACCGCTTCCGCGTCCAGTCCGGTGAACTCGTCCGCGAGATCACAATCCGTACACGGTAGGCCGGCTTCCCGTCCGGCGTTGCTATACTTGGGGGGGAAAGCGGTCTAGCCACGAATGGAAGAGTTGAAGAAAAAGCTGCAGGATGAGATCGCGGCTTTGGAATACGAGTTCCGAACCGAGCTGCCCAAGGAGATTCTTCGCGCGCGCGAGCTCGGCGATCTCAGTGAAAACGCCGAGTATCACGCCGCCAAGGAGCGCCAGGGTCTCGTCAACGCCCGCCTTGCCCAACTGCGCAAGCGGCTTGCCGAAATCTCGATGATCGATCTGACCAAGATCCCCCGCGACCGCGTCGGCTTCGGGTCAACCGTCGTTGTCTTCGACATCACGAAGGAAGAAGAGATCACCTACCGCTTGGTGGCCAGCGAGGAGTCCGACGTCAAAAGCGGCCTCATCTCCACCAGTTCGCCTATCGGCAAGGGCCTCCTCAACAAGCGCGCCGGCGATGAAGTAAAGATCGTTGCTCCCGGCGTCACCCTTGAGTTCGAAGTCGTTCGCCTCACCACCATTCACGGGGAAGTGATAGAGTAGCGCCGTGGCGCTCCCCCGTCGCATCCGCTGCGCCAGCAAGTATTGAGCCAGGAAGTTCCAAGTAAGTCATGACCATCACAAGCGCGATTGGCGCTGGTTGCAATAAGATCATTCTGCTGATCGTCCACGGCCTGGCCCTGTCCAGAATCCACCCGAACGTTCTCACTTTCATCGGGCTCCTCATCAATGTCTTCGCCGCTGTCCTGCTTGCCCGCGGCGAGTTCTTCCAGGGCGGCCTCGTCATCATCGGCGCCGGCCTGTTCGACATGGTCGATGGCCGCGTCGCCCGCCATACCAATCAGGTCACCCGTTTCGGCGCCTTCTTTGACTCTGTCCTCGATCGCTATTCCGACCTCGGCCTCCTCATGGGCCTGCTCGTCTACTACGCCAATATCGATCGCTTCTTCTACGTCGTCCTCACCGCCGTCGTCATGACCGGCTCCGTCATGGTCAGCTACTCCCGCGCCCGCGCTGAAAATCTGATTCCCACCTGTAAGGTCGGCTTCGCCGAACGCCCGGAGCGCGTCGTCCTGCTCATCATCGGCGCCCTGTTTGACCGCATGGCCCCCGTCCTCTGGGTCATCGCCATTCTCTCGAACCTGACGGTCATCCACCGCATGATGTATACCTTCCAGCAGGCCAAGCAGTTGGAAGAGGCGCAGCTTCGCCCCGCCGGCATGCCCGATTCCAAAGCCTCCGCCGGTAAGCCCTAGGTAATCCCTAGTCCTCGGTTATTACCACCGCCATCGCCATCGCCGCCGTGTGCGTGATCGTCAGATGGATCCGCCGCACGCCCTGCGCCGCCGCAATCCGCGCCGCCGCCCCGCTCAACACCAGCGTTGGCTTCCCCGATCCCTCCCGCCCCACCGCGAAGTCCTGCCACGTCACCCCGCGCGCCAGCCCCGTCCCGATCGCCTTCATCCCCGCTTCCTTCGCCGCAAACCGCCCCGCAAACCGCTCATCCGCATTCGCCTTCGACAAGCAGTAGGCAATCTCCGACTCCGTATATACCCGGCGCAGAAACCGCTCCCCGAAACGCGCCCGGCTCGCCCGTATCCGCTCCACCTCGGCCAAGTCCGATCCAATCCCCAAAATCATCACAACCCTGCGCAGACACAAAACAGCGGTAGTGCGTCCCGAAGGAAACACTACCGCCGTTTTGTTTGCTTATCCTTCGGATTCCTTCCGGAATGCCGCCCAGCGCTTCCGCTGTGCTTCGGCGATCCGTTTGCGAGCTTCGGGGCTCAGGTTTCGTTTCCGGCGCGGCTTGCGGGCTGCCTTCTTCGCGGCCGGGGCCGCTTCTTCGGCTGCGGCAACGGGGGCAACCACGGCTCGCGGTTTCTTGCCGCCAATGAGGGACCGAACCAGACGGATCTGCTCCTCAATGCGCTGTTTCTGTAGTTCTAGACCTTCTAGCGCCGCTTCGTAAAGGGCGGCTTGGTCGACGGTGGATGGAGTTCTTGGCATACTCTTATCTGTCAGCGTGCGACTTATTGACGAATTTGTCAATACTATCTTGAAAGATAGTTACCGGCCCATCATTCACAAGGCTAACATCCATATGCGCTTGGAAGATCCCCGTCTCCACCTTATCGTGCCGCAATTTGATGAAATTAACGAAATAATCGTATAGAAATTTCGCCCGTTCCGGCGCCGCCGCCCCATCGAACGATGGTCTCCGCCCCTTCCGGATGTCCCCATATAGCGTGAACTGCGAGATCACAAGTAACCCTCCTCCCACCTCCTGCACGCTCAGGTTCATCTTCCCCCCGGCATCTTCAAATATCCGCAGATTCATCAGTTTTTCCGCCAGATACTCCGCGTGCGCCTCCGTGTCTTCACGCCCCACCCCCAGGAAAACCACCAGCCCCCGCTCGATCGCCCCCACCACCTCCCCCGCCACGGTTACACTGGCTGTGGAGACTCTTTGAATCAGCATCCGCATACAGTCCAGTATGCCTGCTTCCGATAGAACATCTGGTTATGCACATCGAAACCTACGCCTATGGACGCGCCGGCCTGCTCGGGAATCCCAGCGACGGCTACTTCGGAAAGACCATTTCCCTCCTCGTTCGAAACTTCCGCGCCCGTGTCGTTGTTTATCCCACCGCACGTCTCGAGATTAAACCCGGCAAAGCCGACCTCCCTATCTACGAATCCCTCGATGATTTGTATAACACCACTCGCTGGAGGGGATACTATGGCGGCTTCCGTATCATCCAGGCCTTGATGGTTCGCCTGCATGATTACTGTCGCGATCGTGGCATCTCCCTCCCGGACCGCAACTTCACGCTCGAGTACGAGTCCAACGTGCCCCTCCGGCTTGGCATGGGCGGTTCGTCCGCTATCATAACTGCCTCCCTTCGCGCATTAATGCAGTATTACGGCCTCGATATTCCGCGCCATGAACAGGCAAATATTGTCCTCGAAACCGAAACCAGGGAGCTCGGTGTCGCTGCCGGCCTCCAGGACCGTGTCATCCAGGCCTACGAGGGACTTGTTTACATGGACTTCAATCGCCAGCTCATGGAGTCCCGCGGCTATGGCGACTATGAAAACCTCGATCCCGCTCTCCTGCGCGATGTCTATGTCGCCTACCGCACCAGCTTAAGCGAAGGCACCGAAGTGTTCCATAACAACGTCCGGGAACGCTGGCGCAACGGCGATCCCGAAGTCATCGACGCCATGCAGACCTGGGCCTCCTACGCCGAACAGGGCCGCGCTGCCCTCCTCGCCGGTGACCGCTCTCGCCTCCATCAACTCATCAATGCCAACTTCGATCTCCGCGCCCAGCTCTACAAAATTGATCAGGGCAATCTGGAAATGATCCGCCTCGCCCGCTCCGTCGGCGCCTCGGCAAACTTTGCCGGCTCCGGCGGCGCCATCGTCGGCCTCTTCGAAGGTGAGGAGATGCGCCGCCGCCTCGAAGAGGTGCTCAAGCCCGCCGGCATCGCTCTCATCCTCCCGCGAATTGCTCCCTGATTTAGACCCTAAGTACTAAGTCCCGGCCGATTAGGGCCTACACCGGATCGGCTCCGGGACACGTCCGGGGAATAATGAGGCGATGATCTACCGCAAGCGGCGTTCTTATAGCTCGACGCAATCCGGCTTCTACCGGTTTGAGAATACCCGCTCCCGTGCGGGCATGTTCGGCTACGGCGAAGGTGACTTCGTCCGCCTCCGCGACGAATACGGTACCGTCTGGAACGGCATGGCCGATTCCATGGGCGACAATATCGTCCGCTACCGCTTCCGCGATAGCTCCGGCCGCTCCATCACAGGCATCTCGGACTCCTTCGGCATCGTCCTCCGCGACGACAAGGGCAACACCTGGCGCGGCTTCGTCGAATAGCCCTTTGGACTGCGCTCCTTGAGCCGGCTGCGTTACTCTAAAAGCTGCCCCTCATGGCTGTCAAGAAACCGATCGAGTACAAAGATGCCGGCGTCGATATCGACGAAGCCGATAAAGCCGTCGCCCTTATCCGCGCCCACGCCCGCAAGACGTTTACCGATGGAGTGATGACCGATATCGGCAGCTTCGGCGCCGGTTTCCTCCTCAAAAAGTGGAAGAACCCCGTCCTCGTCAGCTCGGCCGATGGCGTCGGCACCAAGCTAAAGGTCGCCTTCCTCGCCAAAAAGCACGATACCGTCGGCGAGTGCCTCGTCAACCACTGCGTCAACGACATCATGGTCCAGGGCGCCACCCCGCTCTTTTTCCTCGATTATTTCGCCGTCGGCAAGCTCGAAGCCCAGGTCGCCGGTGACGTCGTCGCCGGCATCGCCCGCGGCTGCAAGGTCAATGGCTGCGCCCTCATTGGTGGCGAAACGGCCGAAATGCCCGGCATGTACACCGCCGGCGAGTACGACGTGGCCGGCTTCATCGTCGGCGCCGTCGAAAAGGACGAAATGCTTACCGGCGCCGATATCAAGTCCGGCGACGTCCTCTTCGGCCTTCCCTCCACCGGTCTTCACACCAACGGCTACTCCCTCGCCCGCAAACTCCTCTTCGAAGTCGCCGGCTACAAGGTCGGCACCAAGGTCCCCGAGCTCGGCTGCACCGTCGGCGAGGAGTTGCTCAAGGTGCATCGCAGCTACAAACCGGCCATCGACGCACTGATGCAGGCCGGCCTCCTCAAGGGCGCCGCTCACATCACCGGCGGCGGCATCACCGATAACACCCCCCGCATGCTCCCCAAGGGCCTCGGCGTCGAAATCCACACCCTCGCCTGGGAGGTCCCGCCCGTCTTCCAGTTGCTGAAGAAGCTCGGCAATATCTCGGACGCCGACTGGCGCCGCACCTTCAACCTCGGTGTCGGCATGATCCTCTGCGTCGGTGCCGAAGAAGCCGCCGATGCCTCCGAGATCCTCGCCGAAGCCGGCGAGCCCCACTTCCCCATCGGCGCCGTCGTCAAACTCAAGAAGGGCGCCAAGGAACGCGTCGAGTACCTATGACACGCCTCGGCGTGCTCCTCTCCGGCCGCGGCTCCAACTTCCAGGCCATCGCTGCTTCCATCGACACCGGCCTTATCCCCGCCGAAATCGCCCTCGTCATCGGCAACCGCCCCGATGCCGGCGGTCTCGATGTCGCCCGCCAGCGCGGCCTCACCGCTCTCTCCCTCCCCTCCAAGGGCCTCGACCGCGAAACCTACGACGCCCAGCTCATCGACGCCCTTCGCGCCCACCGCATCGACTGGGTTATCCTCGCCGGCTACATGCGCATCCTCAGCGCAGGCTTCATTCGCGCCTTCCCACACCGCATTCTCAACATCCACCCCTCCCTGCTTCCCGCCTTCCCCGGCCTCGACGCCCAGCACCAGGCCTTCGATTACGGCGTCAAAATCGCCGGCTGCACCGTCCACTTCGTCGATGAACACCTCGACCACGGCCCCATCGTCATGCAGGCCGCCGTCGATGTCGATCCCGCCGACACCCCCGACTCCCTTTCCGCCCGCATCCTCGCCGAGGAGCACCGCATCTACAGCGCCTCCATCCGCCGCCTTCTCACCGAACCCTGGCACATCGACGGCCGCCGCGTCGTCTTCAACCCAGCAGCTTCGTAACCGCCTCAATCAGTTGCCCCGGATGAAACGGCTTGGCCAGAAATGCCGACCGCTCCGGCAGTATCCCCGACTGCACGCCTGGATCGTCCGTGAACCCGCTGATGAATAGGATCCGAGTCGCCGGATGCCGGTACCGCACCCGTTCGGCCAAGTCCCGCCCCGTCATCCCCGCCATCCGCATGTCCGTGATCACCAGTTGGTACCCCTCCGCCCGCCGCTCCAGCAGCGCCGCCGCCTCTTCTCCAGACTCTGCTTCCGCCACCTGAAACCCCCGGCTCTCCAGTATCCGCCGCACAATCGCGCGGATCCCCGCCTGGTCGTCCACCACCAGCGCCGTCTTTTCTCCGGCCGCCTTCGATCCCGCGGCCAGCGGTATGTGCAGCTCGAACGCCGCCTCCGCCGTGATCTTCCACCGCACACCCGCCTGCACCAGCCGCGGCCCGATCAACGCGCACTCCCGCGCCCCCGCCTTGCCTTCCCGCGCCGCCTTGTTCAGCACTTCCAACTGCTGCCGCACATTTTCGGCCGACATCCCGAATCCCTTCACGGTAACAATCACCTCCTGCCCGCTCGCGGCCGTCTCGATCTCCAATGCTCCCGGCGCCAGTTCCGCCAGCGCCGCGAACACCTCCGCCAGCGCCGCCTTGTCCGTCTGCACCGCCACTTCCGGAACCTTCGTCGCCAGCCGGTAGCCCGCCAGCGGCAGCACGTCCCGCAGCGCATGCCGGTCCGTCTCGCTCCGCCCCACCCGTGAATACTCGTTCAGTTGCGCCGCCATCGTCTCAATCCGCCCCGTCGCGTCCAACAGCATCGAGACGTCGTCCCGCATCGTGCTTTCCGCAGGCAGTTGATCCAGAATCTCCCGCCCGTACCCCGCCGCTATCATCACCAGATTGTTCGCCTCGTGCGTCACCCGCGCCGCCAGCCGCTGCGCCGCCTCCACCGCCGCCGTGTTCCCGATCAACTCCTCGTCCACCGCCGCCGGCTCCTCCGCCGCGGGCGCCGCAGCCCCCCCAGCCCGCTCCTGCGCCAACACCATCCATTCCGTCTCCCCGCGGTCCCATCGTGGCACCGGCGTCACCGTCACACGGAATCGCCCCGCCACAAACTCCCCCTCCCCATGCGCCTTCAGCGCCCCCTCCCACTCCGCTCCCGGAAACAGCGTCCCCAGCGCTGCCCGTTCCACGTCCTCACGCCGCAGCCCGAACTCCCGCAGAAACGCCCGGTTCGCAGAAAGCACCGCGCCCTTCCCGTCCACCGTCGCCACCGCCACCGGCAGCACCGTCAGCATCTCGTCGTAGAACCGCCGCTCCCCCTCGAACATGGCAATGAGGCGCGCCACCTCGTGGGACCGCCATCGTTGTGCCTCAATTCTCTCCATGTCGCGTCTATCCAGTTTTGCCTTTGTCTGTCCACCCCGCAATGAATCAAAAGGGGGGAATCGCCGCTCCCCAGTCCTAGTACAACTCGTCAAATCTTTTTGCATCAGTCGCTTCCCGGCCCGTTGCTGGGGGACAATGGAAGGAGCATGATCCCTAAAGCCAGAAAAGCAGTCTTCCCCGCCGCCGGTCTCGGCACCCGCTTTCTGCCCGCCACGAAGGCACAGCCCAAGGAGATGTTGCCCCTCGTCGACAAGCCGCTCATTCAGTACGGCGTCGAGGAAGCCATCCATTCCGGCCTTCAGGACATCATCATCGTCACCGGCCGCGGCAAAGCCGCCATCGAGGACCACTTCGACGTCAGCTTCGAAATGGAACACCTCCTCGAAACCCGCGGCAAAAAGGACCTGCTCGCCCTCGTGCGCGGCATCTCCGACATGATCGACATCGCCTACGTCCGCCAGAAGGAGGCCCTCGGCCTCGGCCATGCCGTCCTCCGCGCCAAGGAACTCGTCGGTAAGGAGCCCTTCTGCGTCGTCCTCTCCGATGACGTCATCGACGCCGAGATCCCCTGCCTCCGCCAGTTGCAGGATGTCTACGAATTCTACGGTGCCTCCGTCGTCGCTCTCATGGAAGTCCCCAAGGAAAATATTTCCGCCTACGGCGTCGTCGACGCCGAGCCCGTCGATCATATGGGCCAGAGCGGCCGCCTCTTCCGCATCCGCAACATGGTGGAAAAGCCCAAGGCCGAGGACGCTCCCAGCAACCTCGCCATCATCGGCCGCTACGTCCTTACCCCGGAAATTTTCCCCTCCATCGAAGCCGTCGAGCCCGGCCGCGGCGGCGAAATCCAGTTGACCGACGGCTTGAAACACCTCCTTCGCAGCCGTCCCGTCTACGGCTATAAGTTCGAAGGTAAACGCTACGACGCCGGCGATAAATTCGGCTTCCTCCAGGCCACCGTCGAGTTCGCACTGAAGCGTTATGACCTCGGCGGCCCCTTCCGTGAGTACCTCAAGGGCCTCAAGCTCTGATCCCTCTCTCCCGCCCCGCCGGCACGGGTAAGATAGTGGCGATGACTATCCATCGCCGGTCCCTGCTGGCGGCCGCGCCCGCCGCTCTGCTGGCGCAAGGGGGCAACGCTCGCGTGAAGTTTGGTATCGATCTCTTCAGTCTCCGTTCCCAGGGCTGGAGTCCGTTTGAACTGCTCGACTACTGCGCCAAACAAGGCGCCCGCGTCGTGCACTTCTCGGAAATCCGTTTCCTCGGCGGTCTCGAAAAGGCCCACCTCGAAAAGGTGCGCGACCACGCCCGCCATCTCGGTATCGAGCTGGAAATCGGTATGCTCTCCATCTGCCCCACCGCCGCCCGCTTCGATCCCAAGCAGGGTTCCGCCGAAGAGCAGTTGGCCCGCATGATCGACGCCGCCCGCATCGCCGGCGCTCCCCTCGTCCGCGCCGTCCTCGGTGATTGGCGCGATCGCTCCTCCTCCGTCCCCCTTGAACAGCACATCGAAAATACCGTCAAAACCCTCCGTGCCGTTCGCACCCGCGCTCTCGATGCCGGCAAGAAAATCGCCATCGAAAACCACGGCGGCGACCTGCAGGCCCGCGAACTCAAGATGCTCATCGAATCCGCCGGGCCCGATTTCGTCGGCGCCTGTATCGACTCCGGCAACCCCACTTGGGCCATCGAGGACCCCCACCTCACCCTCGAAACCCTCGCCCCCTACGTCCTCACCTCCCACGTCCGCGACAGCTCCGTCTGGCGCACCCCCGATGGCGCCGCCATGCAGTGGACCCGCATGGGCGAAGGCAACGTCGACATCCTCGGATGGGTGAAGAAGTTCGCCCAGTTGTGTCCCGGCAAGGCCATGTCGCTCGAAATCATCGTCACCGGCACCCGCCCCTTTCCCTATCTCCAGCCCGACTTCTGGAAGGCCTTCCGCCAAACCCCGGCCTGGGAGTTCGCTCGCTTCGCCGCCATCGCCGAATCCGGCAAACCCCGCGACATCCGCCCCGCTCCCCCCAAGGAACGCGCCGCCGCCCTCGAACGCGAGGACCTCGAAGCCTCCATCCAGTGGGCGCGGGCGAATCAGCTAATCTGATTGCATGAAGCTTCTCCTCTTGTCGCTGGCCGCGGCACTCCTGCTGCCCGCGCAGATCGTCCAGGAAGTCCGCAAGTCTGCTCAGGCTGGCGACTTTTCCGGCGCCGAAGCCCGTCTCAACACGGTCCGCTCCAACGGCCCCTGGACCCCCGAACTCCTCCTCGCCCAGTCCTGGCTCGGCCGCGGCGCCCAGGCCAACAAAAAGTGGGAGCAGGCCTTCGCCTACTCGGCCGAAACTCGCCGTCTCGCCCTCCAGATGCTCGACGGCCGACAACTCGACGCCGAACCCAATCTCCCCCTCGCCCTCGGCGCCTCCATCGAGGTCAACGGCCACGCCCTGGCGGCCACCGGCCGCCTCAGCGAAGCCGTGAGTTTCCTGCAGGCCGAACTCAAGCGCTGGCACGGTACCTCCATCCGCACCCGCATCCAGAAGAATCTCCACCTCCTTACCCTCGAAGGCCACCCTGCCCCCGCGCTCGAAACCCAGTTATTCGCCGGCCCGGTCCGCATGCAATCGCTCGAAGAGTTCCGCGGCCGCCCCGTCCTGCTCTTCCTCTGGGCCCACTGGTGCTCGGACTGCAAAGCCCAGGGGCCCGTCATCGAGGCCCTCCGCAAGGAGTTTCCCTCGCTTGCCGTCGTCGCTCCCACGCAGCGCTACGGCTACGTCGCCGGTGGTGAGGAAGCGCCGCCGGAAAAGGAGACGCCCTATATCTCCCAGGTACAGCGCGAACGCTTCCCCTGGATGAACGGCATTCCCATGCCCATCAGCGAAGAGAACTTCCGACTCTACGGCGTCAGTTCCACCCCGACCCTCGTTCTGGTCGACAAAGCCGGCATCGTCCGCCTCTATCACCCAGGGCAGATGAAGGCCGACGCGCTCCGCGCCGCCCTCACCGCCGTCACGAAGTAGCTACTTCACCACGGTCTTCGCCACCGCCTGGTTCTCGAACTCATCGGTCACCCGCACGGCAATCGTCAACTCGCCCGCCGGCCGGTCCACCGTCACCTCGTAGCTGTGCTCCTTGGAGTCGGTCACCTTTGTCGTCGGTTCCACATATTGCCACTCGCCGGCATTGATCGAATACTGGGCGTTGGTCAGGATCGTGCCCGCATCGGCCGCCGTGAACCGGATCGTCAGCTTGCTCCCGTTCGCCGCTGCCGTCAGGTTGCGGATGGCCGGCGCCGTGTTGTCGATCAGGAACGGCGCGCTCTCCAGCGTATCCGTCAGCCCGCGGCCCGGCGCGTTCGACGCTGCGTCCGACGCCGTCACCCGCAGCACATACTCGCCGTCCGGAAACGCCCCGGCGTCGAAGCTCACCTGCCGCCCGTCCAGTTCTTTCTTCAGCACCTTCCAAGCCTGCTCGTTCCGGCCCCGGATCTCCACCGTATAGCTCACCGTGTCGCCATTGGCGTCACCCGCCATCCACCGCGCACCCTGAAAGCCCTTCGCGTAGCTCAACGTCACGCTGCCGGGATCGTTGGTGGCGGCCGGCTGCGTCGAAACCGCAGGGCTCGCCATCGGTCCCAGAGTGACCGTGGAGCTCGGCGTCATCGACAGCGTCTGGTTCGGGAACCGGTAGTTCGGTGCCGTGATCTCAATCCGCTCCACCTTCGGCGCCACGTTCCGCGGCAGATACGCCACGTCGGCCGCCGTCAGCGCAGCGTCCGTGCCTACGATCGTCGCGCGGAACTGCACAAACCGCGCCGCCGGCGAGGCGATCCGCTCCGCCACCGGCGCCCACGGACTCCAGTTCTTCTGCGGCCGGTCCAGGTTCCCGCTCCGGCTCTCGAACTTCACGCTCCCGGCCGTCTTCGGCGTCAGCCGGCCCCAGTCGGCGAACCAGCTCGCGTCCAGCACCTCGCTCTCCAGTACGCCGTCTTTCTCCGTCTCCGGGCCCAGTTGGAACAGCTTCCCGATGTTCCCCGTCGCCGCGTAGATCGCTCCGGTTCCGTCGGTCGTCAACGCCGTCACCTGCGTTGGCGCCAGCGTCAGCAGCCGCGTCGACACCAGGTCGTTCTCCACCCGGTAGACCGACCCCTTGTTGCCCGTCCCCAGGATCACCTTGCCCGCCTTGTCAATCGCCACCGCATAGATGATCTCGCTCCCGTCCGTCCACACCCGCGCCGGGAAGCCGTCCGCGGCAATGCGGATCAGCTCGGAGCCCCCGCTCACGCTGCTCGGCGTCAATGTCGGCGGGGGCGGCGCCGCCGGGCGTGGCGCGGGTTGTCCTCCGCCTCCGCCGGCTGACGCCGTCACCGTGATGCTCGTGACGTTCCCCGCCGCCACCGGTGCCGGGGGCGGCGCGGGGGAGGCCGTTGCAGGCTTGCTGCCCACCGCCGCCGCGTAGATCGCTCCGTCCGCGCCAACCGCCACTGCCGTAATCTCCCGTCGCCCCGCCTGGTGCAGAACGAACCCCGCACCCGCCGGGCTCACCCGTAGGATCAGCCCCCCCGGCTCCGTGCCGACAATCAGATTCCCCGCCGCATCCACGGCCATCGCCCGCGCATGCTCCTCCTCCGTCCGGAAGAAGACGCTACCCGTCCCCTGCGGCGTCACCTTGTGGATCTCCCCTTGGTCCCCCGTCGCCACGTACAGGTTCCCCGCCTTGTCGAACGCCATCGACCAGATGTACTTTGCCTTCGGGTCGTAGAACACCTCGCTCGTCCCGCTCGCCGCCACTCGGAACACCTTCCCGTCCGGTGCCGTCGCGGCATACACTCGCCCCTGCCCGTCCAGCGCGATCGACTGGATCTGCAACCCCTCCAACTCGGCCAGCACCCGCGCCTGCCCGCCCCGCACGGCAAACAGCTTTGCCTTTGAGGCACCCGGGTTGCCTCCGCCCGTGTACAACGTCCCGTCCGCCCCGCGCGCCACCGCCCACAGGTAGGACACCCCGGCGTCATGCAACTCCTTCGCCGCCGGCGCCACCGTAATCCGTCCATCGCTCCGCAGCGACAGCCGTTTCAGCGTTGACTTGTCATAGTCTCCCCTGGTCGCAAAGCTCCAGAATCGTGTTTCGACGGCGAATGCCGCACTAAGGGCCGCCAGGGCCAGCACAAAGTAGGTTGGGCGCATGTGTGTGGGTTATTTAACGGTAAGGCGCAGCGAGTGGCTGCCGGTGACGACGTAGTTGAAGGGGACCGACTCTTCGGCCACCGCCGTCTCCGGCGTGGCAATAAACATCCGGCTCCCGCTCCGGCCGTTCTGCATCACGTTCATCACGGAGCTCGGCAGGTTCGGCAGGGTCTTGTCGTCGGTGAATACAGTGGGCCGCGGCTGTACCAGCGCGGCATACAGGCGCGCGTTCGAACGCTCCTGGTTCAGCAGCGAAACCGTCTGCTCCAGCTCCATGAAACGGTTCACCACCAGCGATGCCGAACGCATCCCGTTCAGTGCCGAAGCATCGCTCAGCAGGATCCGGTAGTTGCCCGCCGCCAGGCCCACCGGCACTTTCAGCTTGATCTGCTGCTCCACCCGCCCCCCGCGGTACGGCCGCAGAAACACCTTCACCGGAATCTCCGCCCCCGGCTCCACTTCGCTCGTCGGAATCCAGGCACTCTCAATGGCCGCCGTCCGCCGCTCGGGAATCAGGTCGATCGTCGCCTCCACCTGCCCCACCTCCGGCATCCGCACCGCATTGCCGAACAGCTTGTTGAACTTGTCGCCGAACCACATCGCCGATTGCAGCGACGCCGGCACCGGCATGTCCCCGGGCGCCTGCATCGTCTCCAGGTTCAGCTTCTCCCCGTTCTTCAGCCGCACGTTCGCCGCAATGCGATATGTCGTGTCATCGGCGAACTCGTTCATCCCGCTGATTGCGTTGAACAGCCCCAGCATCATCAGCTGCGGCGTGAACCGCTGGCTCTCCATCACCTCGAAGTTCAGGTCCTTGCTCTTGAAGACGCTGCCCTGCGGATTCAGCGACCGCAGCGTCAGCTTCACCGGAATCATCTTCGGCTGCTGTCCCAGCCGGCCGAGCATCCCCAGATGGCGGTCCTGCGTGAACGATCCCACTACTTCCCGGGCATTGGAAATCTTCGTCGGCTGAAACGTCGAAGCCAGCACCCACAGGATTTCGCCCTTCGCCATCGGCATGTTCAACGGGCCGATGTTCAGGAATGCATGGCCGCAGATCAGCACCCGCTCCCCGTCGTTGTAGGTCACTGTGCAGCCGCTTGAAATGTTGATGTCGCCCGAGACCAGAATCATCGACACCGTATCGCCCGGCCGCAGCGAACTCTTCCAGTCCGCCGCCAGCGTGGTGGACTTCAACGCCGCCGTCGCGCCGCCCTGCACCAGTTGGACACCCTGGTTCTTGAAAATCCCGCCCAAGTACGGAAACACGTCCGGATGCGCTCCGGCCATCATCAGCGGCGTGTCGATCGGCTGCATCAGCAGCGATTGGCCCGCCGGTATCGACGTTCCGCCCAGCAGCTCCGCCGGGACCTCCACTGATGCCCGCTGCTGCGGCTTCGATTGATCGAGCTCGTTGATCTCCAGCATGTCCTCAATCGGCGTGATCCCGCAGATGGCGTCCGGCGAGAAGAAGCTCAGCCGCAGCGCGATGGCGCCGATCAGCTTGCCGTCCACGTAAACCGGACTGCCGCTCATGCCCCCGGCCACGTTGGTGCGCTGCGCCCGACCGCCCATCCGGCCCAGAATGACATCGGTCTTGGGGCCGTTGGCGTTCTTCCACACGCCGATGATCTCCACCGGAACCGCCTCCGGTTCGGAGCCCTCAAACACGGTCCACGCGATCGCCTGCATGCCCTTCTTTACTTGCGAAACGGGCATAATCTCCGGTTTCCCGATGCGCGGGCGCTCCATCGGGGCCGGTGTCTGCGCAAACGTCGCGGACGCGGACAAAAAGACGGCATAGGCCGCTGCGAGCCGGAAAGTCATGAAGCCTCGGTTGGGAAGAAGAGACCCCGGCGCCGTCCGGCGCGGGGCTGCTTTCATTATGACGTGCTTTCCCCCGCCTTACGGTACAGGCGCCGGCTCCACCCGCCCGCTCCCACCGCCGTGGCGCCGTCGCTGTCCCGAAATCCATCGCCTGGCGCTTGTCGATGCCGTCCATCCCACCTCACGGCACCGTCGCCGTCTCCACCCGCCCACCTCGGACGCGGATGCGGGACTCTCCGCCGCCACGCCGCACCGGCTCCCAATCGAACGCACTGCCCCCCGGCATCACCGTCAGCTCCATCCACGGAATCTCCGCCGCCTGCCCCCGCCGCTGCGGCGCCTCCGTCCGCAGCCGGACCAGATGAGCCCTCCCGGTTCCGAAGACCACCGCCCGGCCCCGCCCGTCCAGAACCACCGCTGTGCGCTCGTCGATCCCGATCCCCCGCGCCTCCTGGCAGCCCCGCTCGCCACGCATCCGCGCCAGAAACACCAGCAACCGTCCCATTCGCTCTCGCTGCTGAAAATGGCTGTCCGTCACCAGGCACTCCAACCCCGGCACAGCTAGCAGCCCGCGGTGCAGCGTCACCTTCTCGCCGTACGGGTCGGTCAGTGCCTCCGCGCTTGTCACGGTATCGCGCTCGGCCGAGAAGGCGAACTCCCCCAGTACCGCCAGCCCCGCGCTCGTCCCGCCCACTGGCACGCCGCGCCGGATCGCGTCGTTCAACGCCGCCGCTACCGGCGTCCCCTGCCAGTAGCGGATGTAGTTCCACTGGTCGCCCCCGGCCAGGAATATCGCTTCCGCATTCCTGATCTTGTCCAGCACGAAGCCGTCCCGCGCGGCGCCCGGAGTCTCGAAGACGATCGTCTCCACCGAATCCACTTCGGCCAGTCCGCGGAAGTACTCGTGATACCCATCGGCGCCAGAGGCCCGCAGTACCAGCACATCGCCGCCGCCCGCCCGCGACAGAAACCAGCGGCACGCCTCGTCCACGTCCCGGCCACCCCCGGCCAACAGCACCCCCGGCTGCGACGTCGTCCGGACGTCGGCGCCGTTGCCGGTCAGGTAGTAGCGGTATCCGGACTGCCCGTGCAGTCCCGCCGCCAGCAGGAGCGCCGCCCAAACCATCCGCATCTCCGCATTGTAGCCGGGCCTTCAGGCCGCGTTCCGGGTAACGATGAAGACACCGGCCAGCGCCAGCGCTCCGCCCACCACCAGGCCCATCGTCAGCGGCTCTCCGAAGATCCATCCGCTCAGCGCGATCCCAGCCACCGGCACCAGGAACGAAAACATCGACAGCGTGCCCGCCGAATGCCGCCGCAGCAACTCCGCCCACACGATGAAGCAGATGCCGGCCACGACGAAGCCCTGGTAGCTGATCGCCGCCACCGCCTGCCAGGTGACATGGCCGTAGACCATCGGCTCGGACACCGCCGCGATCCCCAGGAACAGCGGCACGGACCAGGCCATCTGCCACACCACCGTGCGGACCGGGTTTACGCTCTGCACCAGCCATCGCGTGTACACCTGCCGGTAGCCGAGCAGGAACGCCGAACCCACCATCATCGCGTTGCCCAGCAGCGGCCGCGGCGCCAGCGCCTTCGGCGCCTGCCCGAGCGTCAAAACCACCAGCCCGCAGATCGCCACCGACAGGCCCAACACCCGCATCCCTGTCAACCGGTCCTCCAGATGCGGGCCGCGCCAGAAATGGCCCACCAGATTCGCGAACACGGCGTAGGAGTTGAGGATCACCACCCCGTAGGAGGGCGAGGTCATCGTCGAGGCCGAGTTCAGCAACGCGATCTGCGCCGTGAACAGCACGCCCAGATAGAACAGCGGCCGCCATTCGCCCCTCGCCGGCCGCACCGGCACGCCCTTCCATAGCGACCAGGCCGTCACCACCGCCACGCCCACGGCCATTCGCCAGAAGGCGCTCCACAGCGGCGGCACGCTATCCACGCCGACGCGGATCGATACCAGATTGCCGCCCCACAGCACCGACACCAGCAGCGCCAGCATCACGCTGCGCGGCCCGATCGGCTCCCGTAATCCGCCCGCTTCCGTCTGGTTCCGCAACCTGCCATTCTCGCCGCAACGGACGGCCTCGCGCAATGGCGGCGGCCGTCCGTCGGGAGGCCCCGCTACTTCGCCGGTTCGATGGCGGCCACGGTGAACGGCAGCTGCGCCTTGTAGGCCGGGGCCCGGCCCGTGGTCAGCCACGCCTCCAGCACATACTCGCCCGGCGGCAGTTCGAGCTCCTCGGTGGCCGTCCAGTTCTTCTCGCCGCGGATCTCTTCCTCCCGCAGCACGGCGATGAAGAGCTTGTCGGCCGACCAGACGTAGACGGTGTCGCCGGCCTCATTCCGGATGGCGAAGTCGAACGACTGGCCGCTCGGAAACCGCAGCTGGAGCGGCTCCTTCGTCCAGTTCTCCAAGGTCATCCGCACGTTCAGGATCTGCCGCGCGGCGTAGGTCCGCTGGTCCAGGTTGACCCGGAAGCTGTACTGCCCGCTGGTGACGACCGAGGCGTTGCCGATACGGGCGTAGATCAGCTTGTAGCGGCGCGAACCGGTGAAGCTCTGGTAGGTGCGCTCGGCTAGGCCGAGGGCCGGCAGGTAGAGATCCTCGCTGACGCCGGCGTCGGCGCAGGAGGCCGCGTCGTATTGCACGCGCAGGCCGCCCTCCCAGTTGCGCCCGAGCATCTCTACTGCCTCGGTCCGGGAGCGGATGTGCCCCCGCCCGGTGCAGTCGTCGAAGGCGGCCGGGAAACTCTCGCCCTCCCCGGCGGCAAAGTCGGCCCAGATGGACTCGCTGCCGTCGGCGTTCCACTGTACCAGTTGGCTCTGTTCGTTCAGCCGGACGCGCGCGGTCTTGCCATCGATGGCGCGGTAGACGAAGTACTCCCGGTCATCGACCGTCTCGGCCCGCAGCACCTCGGCGATACGCAACTCCTTCACCGGGCCCTCGTCCACCCGGTAGATCCACTGGTTCCCGGTCTGCAGCGGGAAGTACTGCGCATAGGCCAGCGAGGCGGCCAGCAATCCAAGCATCAATCGCATGTGATCAAAATAGCTCCCTTCACCCTCTCTACGCGCACCGGGTGGGCGGGGCCGGCCAGGAAAGGCCAAAGTTTACAGGGGCCGCGGACCGGCGCGTTATGCTGGTAAACACCGCTGTCCGGCGGCGGAAACTCAGGAACTTCAGGAAAACCGACCTATGACCCGTTTAGGGGAAGGCGCCATTGCTGGCGCCATGGCCGCGGTGGTGGCCCCGCGACGCGAAGATGGCCACGCCATCGATATCAGTCTGGCATTGGACATCCTCGACTTCGTCAACGAACGCGGAGTGAAGGGTGTGGCGGTGCTGGGCGCTACCGGCGAGTTCATCCACTACGACTTTGAGGAGCGGATGCGGCTGGCGCACATGGCCGTGCGCCGGAGCCGGACGCCGGTGATTGTGAACGTCTCCCACTCGACGCTGGAAGCGGCCGTGCTGCTGGCGCGGGATGCGACCGAGAACGGCGCGGCGGCTCTTCTGCTGATGCCGCCGCACTTCTTCCGCCACAGCCAGGAGAACATCGTGGCCTACTACGCGGCGTTCGCCCGGCAGACGGCGGGGATGGCGCCGGCGCTGCTGTACAATCTGCCGTTCTTCACGACGGGCATGGAGCCTGCGACGGCCTGCGCGATTCTGGAGACCGGGGCGTTTGCGGGGATTAAGGACTCCTCGGGGAACACGGAGATTTTCGACGCGCTGCACGGGCTGCGGCAGCGGATGCCGTTCCGGCTGCTGCTGGGCAACGACCGGCTGCTGGCGTCCCACCGGGCGCTGGCCGACGGCGTCATCAGCGGCTGCGCGTGCGCGGTACCGGAGCTGATCACGGCCATTGACCGGGCGGCGACGACCGGGGACGGCGAGGCGCTGGGCCGGCGGGCGGCGCTGCTCGATGCGTTCATCCAGAAGATCGACGCCTTTCCGACGCCGTACGGGATTCAGATCTCGCTGGCGTCGCGCGGATTCGCCAAGGCGGCGCCGCCGCTGCCGTTCGGCCCGGCCGCTCAGCGGGCGGCGGCCGAGTTCCCCGAGTGGTTTCAGGGCTTCCTGGCGGCCATGCTCGAGGAGTGTTCCGGCGACAATTAGGGGATGGATCATGATGTAGCAGCTTTCCGGAGCGCGGTGGCGGAAGCCTCCGAATGGATTGCCCGGTATCTGGAGGATCCCGGGCGATTCCCGGTGACGCCGCGGATGCGGCCGGGGGAGTTGATCGACCGCCTGCCGCCGGCGGGCCCGGCGGCGGGAGAGCCGCTGGAGCGGATCTTCGCCGACTTCGAGCGGGAGGTGCTGCCGGCGCTGACCCACTGGAATCATCCGCGGTTCTTCAACTACTTCGGCTGCACCGGTTCGGTGCCGGGGATTATCGCCGACCTGATTGCGGCGGCGCTGAACACGAACGGGCTGAACTGGGTGGCCTCGCCGGGGGTGTCGGAGCTGGAGCAGGTGGCGCTGGGGTGGTTGCGGGAGTGGATGGGGGTGAGCCCCGAGTACTTCGGGCAGATCTTCGATACGGCGTCGACGAGCACGCTGCACGCGGTGATGGCGGCGCGGGAGTGGGTGGACCCGGAGGTCCGGTTGCACGGGGTGACGAGGCCGTTGATTGTCTATTGTTCCGAGCAGGCGCATTCCTCGGTCGATAAGGCGGTGGTGGCGGCGGGGCTGGGGCTGCGGAACCTGCGAAAGATCCCGACGGACGGGCAGTTCCGGATGCGGCCGGAGGCGCTGCGGGAGGCGCTGGCGGCGGACGCGGCGGCGGGGCTGCGGCCGTGCTGCGTGGTGGCGACGGTGGGGACGACCTCGACGACCTCGGTGGACCCGCTGGAGGCGATTCTGGAGGCGGCGGAGCCATACAACGCGTGGGTGCACATTGACGCGGCGTACGCGGGGGCGGCGGCGCTGCTGCCGGAGTATGCCTGGATACTGCGGGGTAATGAGCGGGCGCACTCGCTGGTGGTGAATCCGAGCAAGTGGTTGTTCACCCAGATGGACTGCAGCGCGTTCTACACGCGGCACCGGGAGGTGCTGCGGCGGACGTTCACGATCACGCCGGAGTATCTGAAGACGACCTCGGATCCGCGGGAGGTGAGCCTGATGGACCATGGCCTCCCGTTGGGGCGGCGGTTCCGGGGGCTGAAGCTGTGGTACGTCCTGCGGTATTACGGGCTGGAGGGTCTGCGGCAGTTGCTGCGGGAGCAGATTGCGATGGCCGGGGAGCTGGCGGGGTGGATTGAGGACAGCGAGTCGTTCACGCTGGCGGCGCCGGCGCCGTTTTCGACCGTCTGTCTGCGGCTGCACGACTCCGAGGAGGCGACGCGGGCGCTGGTGGCGGCGATCAACGGGACGGGGCTGTTCTTCATTTCGCAGACGATGCTGAACGGGCGTTTCGCGGCGCGAGTGGCGATCGGCAATCAGCTGACGGGGCGGGCCGATATCCGGGCGTTGTGGGAGGAGATGAACCGGGCGGCGGAGGCGATTTAGCGGACGGTGGCGGCGCGGAGTTCGGTGGCGTGGCGTTTGAGGCGTTCGAGTTCGGAGCGGAGGAGGAGGAGGGAGTGGCGCATGGCGGCGTGGTCCTGTTTCCCGGCGGCTTCGGCGATGCGGCGGGCGCGGTCGGCGAGGGGTGCGGCGGCGATGCGTTCGGCGGAGGCGACGATGACGGCGGCTTCCTCGGCGATTTGCTCGGCGGAGCCGGCGGAGATGGCGGCCTGCAGCTTGTCGATGCGGGCGGGGGTGAGTTGGAGGAAGAGGTTGAGCATATCCTCGACGACCGATGGGTCCCCGCCGCGGACCTCGTCGTGGACGCGGGGGTCCATGGGGGCGGGCTCGCCGGAGGGGAGTTCGGGGGTGGGGCGGGGTTTGCGTTCGCCCTGGAGCTGTTGTTCGAGGACCTGGAAGAGTTCGGCGGAGTTGACGGGTTTGGAGAGGTAGGCATCCATGCCGGCGGCAAGGCAGCGTTCGCGGTCGCCGGTCATGGCGTGAGCGGTCATGGCGACGATGGGGATATCGCGCCAGGGATCGAGGCTGCGGATGCGGCGGGTGGCCTCGAGGCCATCCATGACGGGCATCTGGACGTCCATGAGGATAGCGTCGAAGGGGAAGTGTTCGAGCATGGCGATGGCCTGGCTGCCGTCGACGGCGGTTTCGAGGCGGTAGCCCTTGCGTTGCAGGAGTCCGCGGATGACCTTCTGATTGACGAGGTTGTCCTCGACGACGAGGATGAGTCCGTTGCCGAGCGTGGCATGTGGTTCGCCGTCGTCGGCGTCGACGGCGGGGGCCATGGAGGCCATTGCCATAGGGAGGCGGACGAGGAATTCGCTGCCGGCGCCGACCTGGCTGGTAACGGAGAGGGTTCCGCCGAAGAGGTCGACGAGGTTCTTGGTGATGGCGAGGCCGAGGCCTGAGCCGCCGAAGCGGCGGGAGATGCTGCCATCGACCTGGGTGAACTTTTCGAAGATCGCCGGAAGTTTTTCGGGAGGAATGCCCGGGCCGGTGTCGCGAACGGTGAGGGCGAGCATGATGCGGCCCGGGTCGGCGAGGGGCTCGACGGCGACGCGGACCTCAACGTGGCCGGCGGTGGTGAATTTGACGGCGTTGCTCAGCAGGTTGTTGAGAATCTGTTTGAGCCGCAGGGGATCACCGGCGAGGGTTTCGGGAACGGACTCTTCGACGCGGAGGCGGAGGTCGACGTTCGACTGCTGTGCCTTGACCTGGTGGGGCCGGACGCAGTCCCGGAGGTGGAGGCGGACGGGGAAGGGGACGATCTCGAGGTTCATGCGGCCTGACTCGATTTTGGAGAGATCGAGGATATCGTTGAGGATGGAGAGCAGGGCGCGGGCGCTGCGTTCGGCGGTGACGAGTTGCTCGCGCTGTTCCATGTTGAGAGGGCTGTCGAGGACGAGTTCGATCATGCCGAGGAAGCCGTTCATGGGGGTGCGCAGCTCATGGGACATGTTGGCGAGGAACTCGGTCTTGGCCTTGTTGGCGCCGAGAGCCTTGATGGTGGCCTGTTCGAGTTCCTCGGTGCGCTGGAGGATGCGGATTTCCAACTGCTCGTGATTTTCCTGGATGACGCGCTGCTTTTCCTCAAGGGAGGCGACCATTTCGTTGAAGGTACGGGCGATGAATTCGATCTCATCGCCGGTCTTGCGAAAGCGGACGCGTTCGAGGCGGCCGGCCTGGATGGCCTGCATGGCGGCCTGGATGGCCTGCAGCGGCTTGACGAGCAGGCGCATGGTGATCCAGGAGAGGGCGCCGGCGATGCCGAGGACGACGCCGAACAGGAGTACGCTTTTGCCGATGCTGAGGCTACCGTTGGCGATATCGTAGGCGACCACGACCGCCACGACCCACACCATGAGCGCGGCCGTGAACAGGAAGAACTTGGTGGCCAGCGAGCGGCGCCGGCTGGGCCCCAGGTCGATCATGGGCGAAGTTAGAATCCGGTACTCCTCCATCCTCTATCGGCCCCTCCGGCCCCTTCCCCTATGGGTGGTTTGCCTTAGTCCGATACGGATTGACTGGGTTCGATTTTCAAAGATCCGCGCCAAATGTTGTTGGCAGGTAAAGGTTTACGAGTTTGCGCTGCGAGCGGCGTCAGGCGGCGCGGCGCGGGACGTAGGGCAGGTCGTCGTCATCGGAGACGCGGCCGAGGGC
>CAZWDD010000030.1:0-27363 GCA_964632345.1 uncultured Solibacteraceae bacterium
ACGGCAGCCGACGGAACGGCGCCGGCAGACCGAAGTCCCGTACCGAGATGGACGGCTCCGGCGTGTGCGCGTGGGATTTGGGCAATCCAGGCAGCGCGCGGGGCTCGGCGCTGCGGCCCGCGGGCCGGCGCCGGAGGACGGACGGAGACCGTCTCAGGCGCAGGCAACGATCCTGCACGCACTGCCGCGTCCAGAAGCGGAAGGAGCTCGGTAATCTGTGGCTCCAGGTACGGTCCGGCCGAAAGTGGCAGCGCTACCGGTGGATGCGTTTCCGGCAATGCGGGAGTCTCGCACAGCGGGACCGGCGTGTGCGGAGACGGAAGTGCGTGGACAGCGGAAACGGCCAATCCCGTGGACTTGAATCGAGGCGCCCGCGCCTCGAGATGGGGCGCAACGGTGGCGCTGGCGGCCCCCCAATCCGGGACCGCCGGTGAAATGGCGATGGAGTCGGCCGCGGGGACGGGTGCGCATAGCCCAGCCATTTCGACGGCCACCCACAATTCCGCCTCGTCGTTCCGTTCCACTACGGGGACGCCCGGATGGGCAACGGGGGCCAGTCCGGTGACAGGAAAGCGCAGCCCTGCCGTCGGACCGGCGGGGCGACAGCGCCGCGCCGCCGCGGCCGGCGCCGGCCCCTCCGCGGAGACCGGAACCGGAACCTGCTGGCTCCCACTTCGCAGTTGAACCGGCAGAGTACGAAATGGTGCGGCAGGCAGTCGCAGGGAGTCGCCAACAGCCCATTGCTGGTGTCCGGCCGGGTAAAGAGGCGCGCGAGAACCCACGGCAGGCAACTGTCGCCGTACTCCGCTTAGCCGCGACTCCGGCCGCGCGGACCACCCACGCGGCTGGACCAGCGCGCCGTCCCATCCCCGCGGCAGCGCAATCCGCGAGGAGAAGCGGCGGGCCTTCGCCGGAAGTACGGCAAGGCGGCCGTTGACGGCAGCAAGGGCTAGAAACAGCGGGAGCGGAGTTGTCGCGCATCCGACATTCATTCGATCCCTCATCCGGTAGTCCCGGTCGAGAAACAGCACTGTCGCGGGGCTCGCCAGTGGATCGGGAGCTTTGATGGCCGTCCGCTTGACCGGGGAGACAACCTCCGGCTCGAACGGCAGGGATTCACCGAAGATCACCATGTTCCCGCCAGCAGCGGTGGCTGGAACATGGGGGGCGGGAGCGGCTACAGGCCGGAATGCCGGCATTCGTTGCGTCTTCTGCAGTACGGGCTGTGCCTCGGCAAGACGCCGCATGGCAAGCAACTCCTCGTCGGCAAACGACTCCCGGTGCGCATCGGAGCAGAACTCCTTGTCGCTCATGCGGCGCAATAGCGTAATCGATTTATTGCAGTACCGGCAGCGCACAAATTACCTCGGCGCGTCGCCCTGTGGACGCGCTTCGTTCCATCCCCAGCGTAAGGCGAAGAGGAACGGATTACTACGCAGTGAATAACTGTGTTTTCTGCTGCATTCTAGGTAGCTCCCCATCGGCCATCAGGGTTTCGCCCTAGAAAAACGGGGCGCCGCCGGAGATTTCAGCGGTTTCGTGGCTACTCCTATAGGGAATGGCAATAAGAATGGTGGTCGTCAGCGTGGCAAGGCAAGGCGCCGGCTATTCGGTGATCGGATTCGATGGCTCGGAGTTCGTCCGGCTATTGCAGGCGACGGCGGATGGGTTGCTGACGCGCGAACAGATCCTCATGATCGGCGAGACAGAAGCGAGACCGGCGGATCTGATAGAGGTTGAGGCTCCGTGGGCGGACGCACGGCCAGGATACAGGGAAGGAAGGATCCTCGACGACAGTCGGTGGCGATTGCTGGAGCGCCCTGCCGGTAGACGCTGGCTGGAGACACTTGAGCGAAGTCCGGTGGCAGAGGGCGCGATCTTCGGGGGACCAGGCAGGGCGGCGAGGGAGACATGGGACGGTCCCTCCGTTGCGTGGGTGGAGGCAGCTTCGGCGGCTGCGGCCTGCCTTTGGGACGCGGAGCGGGAGAAGTATCTTCCCCGTTTACGGTTCCTGGCGGCCGGCCTGCGATACGAATTGCCGCTGACAGATGCCTGGGCGTGCAACCGGCTGCTCCGGCGGGGAGAAGGTGACTTTAGCCTCGCGGACATCGGCTATCGGGCACCACACGGCCTCCGCCTCATGCTGTCACTCGGGGAGCCATTCCGGGGCTTTCGTTACAAATTCGTGGCAGGAATCTGGCCCAGAAGAACGGTTACACTGTGGCGGTATGGAACCACGCCGACACTTTCTCTTCCGCGCAGGGACGTTACTGACCTCCCTTTGGAGTACACCGGCCCCGATCTTGGCGGCGCCTAAGTTTTCCGCATATCCGTTTGCACTCGGAGTCGCGTCGGGGGAGCCGGCCGCCGATGGGTTTGTGCTCTGGACCCGACTGGCGCCGAAGCCACTGGAGGGCGGCGGCATGCCGGAGGCGGCAGTGGAGGTGGAGTGGAGAGTGGCCGAGGACGAAGGCATGCGGAAGGTGGTGCGAAAGGGCCGGGCGATGGCCGTGCCGGCTCTGGCGCATTCGGTGCATGTGGAGGTGGAGGGACTGAAGCCGGATCGGTGGTATTGGTACGATTTCCGGGCAGGAGGCGAGCGAAGCATCACCGGACGAACGCGAACCGCACCAATGGCGGGCGCCGTGTCCGGCCAGTTGAAGTACTCGTTCGCGTCGTGCCAGCACTGGGAGAACGGCTACTACACGGCCTATGAGCACATGGCGGCCGAGAACCCCGACCTTGTGCTGCATCTCGGGGACTACATCTATGAAGGAGCCCCGCGTCCGGGCAACCCCCGGCAACACAACAGCAATGAGATCGTGACGCTGACCGACTACCGCAACCGCCACGCCCTCTACAAGACCGATAAGGCATTGCAGACGATGCATGCCCGTGCTCCGTGGATCGTGACCTGGGACGACCACGAAGTGGACAACAATTACGCCGGAGACATCGCGGAAGATCGGCAGACCCGAGAGCAGTTGCTGGAGCGGCGAGCCAGCGCCTATCAGGCCTACTATGAGCACATGCCGCTTCGGGCTGCCGCCAGACCCCAAGGGTCGTCCATGCTGCTGTACCGGAATGTGCCCTGGGGAGGTCTCGCCGACTTCACGGTACTTGACACAAGACAATACCGGACCGACCAACCTTGTGGCGACGGCCGCAAGCCGATGTGCCCGGGCGCTCTCGACCCGGCCGCCACCTTGCTCGGCGAGGCTCAACATGCGTGGATGGAACGACGGCTCGGCGAGTCGAAGGCCATCTGGAATGTCGTCGCCCAGCAGGTCTTGATGGCGAAGATCGATTTCCAGCGCGGCGCCGGAGAAGTCGTCTCGATGGACCAGTGGAGTGGCTACGAGGCCTGCCGGCAGCGGGTGCTGCGGTATCTGCATGACCGGAAGATCGCCAACCCGGTAGTGATCACCGGAGATATCCACTCCAACTGGGCATGCGACCTGAAACTGGATTGGCGCGACGAGCGTTCGGCCACGGTTGGAGTTGAGTTGGTTGGAACATCGATCTCCTCTAGCGGCGATGGCATGGATTCGATGAAGGGAGTCGAAGAGGTTTACGCCGAGAATCCGCACTTGAAGTGGCAGGGCGCACGGCGCGGATATGTATCCTGCGTGGTGACGCCGAAACAGACGCGCGCCGATTACCGGACGGTCGCATACGTTTCCCGGCCGGGAGCGCCGCTGGAGACGCCACGGAGCTTCGTCGTGGAGGCCGGAAGGCCCGGCTTGCAGAAAGCGTAACTCGCAGCCAGGGGACGGCACGTAGCCGACGGCGCACTACCAGTTGGCTCCACGCTTGACCTTCGAGATGCTTCCCGGCGTCCAGAGGGCAGGGTCGGAGGGAGGAGTGAAGTTCCCGGTATCGAAGATCTCCCAGTCCCCTCCCCCGGGCCGCAGAACGCTCAACACCAACGCCACGTCCTGGCGCGGACCCTGGAAATACGCAACGCGAATGCTGTGGACCCCCCGGGAAAGTTCCGCCGAGCCATCGATCGCCAGCGGCGGGTGAAGCGCATCATTGTCGACGAGTAGCTTGCCATCGATCTCGAGCCGCGAACCATCATCGGACAGCAGGCGAAAACGGTACAGACCCGGCTCTTCAATCCAGAACCGGGCCGTGTAGTCGATGGCAAACCATTCGAACCGATCCGTGACGCCAGGAAAACCACGGGTGAAGTCTCGCGGAGGTACATTCAGCCGGTTCGTGTAGATGGCCCCAACCGTCTTCAGGCGCTTGAAGTTTGGCAGGCGGTCGGTCTCGGGCTTCAACAGATAAATGTTGCCCTGAAAGCCGGAGGATGACACCACTGTGGTGCCGAAGGTATAGTCCTGCCCGGAGAGCGAGACGAGGCCAAGGCTGAGGATCAGAATCTTCATCAGGCCCGCAGCCGGCTGATTGTAATCGCGCCTCCGAAGCAGGCGGCAACGTCGCGGCCCTCCGTGCGCGGCCGGTCCACATAAGTGCCGGCGTAATGAAACACATCGCCCTGGCGATGAAAGCGGACATCGAGCGGTTCGTCGTCCGGTTCACAGTGGATGACGGAAGGAACGGCGCCGGGCTCCAGATGGGGAAGGTTGATGTTCCAGAACTCCTTGGCTGCCGGGCGGGAGCCCATCAACCGCGACAGCACGGGAGCGGCTAGCGCGGCCGAACAGTCCCATTGAAGCGTAAGGTCACGGCGGACATATTGCGAGATGGCGATGGATGGACGGCCCAGTAGCGCTGCCTCACGCGCTGCGGCAACCGTACCGGAAGAGTGGATATCGGCGCCGAGGTTTCCGCCGCGATTGATGCCGGAGAGAATCCAGTCAATGCCCGGAACAATCTCGGCAAGCGCAACCCGAACGCAATCGGCCGGAGTACCGGAAAGGTGAAACGCGCGTGGACCGGTCGCGGTTAGTTCGAGAGGCGCGCCGGTGGTGACGCGGTGGCCCGCGTAGGAATGGGGATCACGCGGAGCAACGACATAGACTTCGCCCAGTGTGGCGGCAAGCGCCTGCAGGACGGCCAGTCCGGGCGCGTCCCAGCCGTCGTCGTTCGTTACCAGAATTTGGGGCCGGGCCATCTCCCTCCATGTTGCCAGATGCGCGGAGGTAAGCGATGCAAATGGTCCAGCGATATGCTGGTGAATGCTTATGAACAAAGTCACTGCAGACACGTCAATGCCTTATCGCCCGTTCGGCAACACCGGAGAGCGGGTCTCGCTAATCGGTGTCGGCGGCTGGCACCTGGGCCTTCGGCATGTGGACGAAGCGCTGGCGATCCGGATCGTCCGCGAGGCCATCGACCGGGGAGTTAATTTTCTGGACAACTGCTGGGACTACAACGAAGGGCTCAGCGAGGAGCGCATGGGGAAAGCGCTCCGGGATGGCTACCGTCAGCGGGCATTCGTGATGACCAAGATCGATGGTCGCTCCTATGCGGAGGCCATGCGGCAGTTGGAGGACTGTCTGCGCCGGCTGGAGACCGATTGCATCGACCTGGTGCAGCATCATGAGATTCAGCGCTTCGAGGACCCGTTCCGAATTCTGGACGAAGAGGGCGCACACGCGGCGCTGGAAGATGCGAAGAAGGCAGGGAAACTGCGCTACACCGGCTTCACCGGGCACAAGGATCCGCTGATGCACCTGCGCATGATCGAGATCGCCGAGAAGCGCGGCGTCCGTTTCGACGCCGTGCAGATGCCGCTGAATGTGATGGACGCTCACTACCGGAGCTTCGCGAAGATGGTGCTGCCGGAGTTGACGCGGCGCGAGATCGCGCCGCTGGCGATGAAGACGATGGCCAATGGCCACATCATGAAGGCGGGCACGGTGACCGCCACCGAGTGCCTGCAGTACGCGATGAACCTGCCGGTGGCGACCGTCATCACGGGCATCGACACCATGCCCTACCTGGACCAGGCGTGCGAAGCGGCATCGACATTCCGGCTCATGAGTCAGGAACAGGTCAACGCTCTGCTGGCACGGACAGCCGAGCAGGGGCGTGAAGGAGCCTTCGAACTCTTCAAGACAACCTCGATCTACGACGGCACCGGCGCGCATCCGGAGTGGCTGGGAGATGAGCCAAAGCGGCTGCGCGACCAGGTGCTGACGATCTGACCGCTACTGCGGGCGAACCTCGCGCTTGCGGTACTTGAACGACTTCCAATCCGTGGCGGCGCGGCCGTTCAGGTCCCATACGACCTTGCCGGCGCGAACGGTCAGTTCCGCGGTAAGGCGCTTGGCGCCGCTCATGCTGGCCCCGGCGGAATCAATGAATCCGAACTTGCCCTGCTCCAGATTCAGCACGACAATATCGGCCTCTGCGCCTTCATCAAGGTGGCCTAGGTCGGTCCGCTTGATCTGCTTCGCCGGATTCCACGTGCTCCACTTGATGACGTCGTCGAGCGAAGCGCCCAGGACAAGGAACTTCGACATCACATTCGTCATGTCCTTCATACCGGCGTTCATGGACCCGGTGTGGAGGTCCGTCGAGATCGAGTCGGGCCAGAAACCCTGTTGCGTAAGCGGCACCGCGATATTCCAATAGAAGCTGCCGCCACCATGGCCGACATCGAAGATCACGCCGCGCTTGCGTCCGGCGACAAAGGCCGGATTCGTCTTGCCATCCTCGCCGAGTTCGCCGCGGTGCCCGGAGTAGCAATGGGTGTAGATATCGCCCGCTCGCATTTTGTCACCGAGCAGTGTACGCAGGTTACGGTCGAGCGTGATATAGCCGAAATCCACCATAATGGGCAGGTTCGTTTCGCGGGCCGCGGCGATGGCGCCGTCGACTGAGTTCCAGCCTTCCCCAGCATAATGAGCCGTCTTGAAGCCGACGACGATGTCTTTGTGCTTCCGCGCCACCGCCGCGGCCTGCGTGGCCTGCATCTCCGACGTATCGTCCTCGCCTGAGGGGCTCATGCCGTTGCCGACGATGTTGATGAGCGCGAGTACGCGGGTCTGCGCACGGTCAATGACCCGCTGCCGGAAGTCATCAAAATTACGCCACCCGGAGGATCCAGCGTCGACCAGTGTCGTGACGCCGGTACGGAAGCTGAACCCGTCCGGATAGACGGAGGAGTCACCGGTAAGGGCACGGACACCGGTGCCGGCGTAAACGTGGGCATGAATATCGATCAGGCCGGGGACAACATAGAGGCCATCGGCATTCGCCACACGGGCGGCCTGGGAGGTCGGAATATTCGCGGCCACCTTGGCGATGCGCGAGCCCTGGATGGCCACGTCGAGTTTGGCGGAACGCCCGTTCTTGGGATCGATCACGTGCCCCCCTTTTATAAGGAGGCTGTAGGGCGTCTGCGCGGCGAGGACGGCTGCACAGCAGAGGAATAGCAAGGGACGCATGGGAAAGATTATAGCCCCTTCATGAATAAGCAGGGCTAAGGTTCCCGCAGTATTCCGCCGATCATTCAGCCGAGGGAGCATTGGGAACCGGAAATCAGGCTTTCATTCGAACGCTGTTACTGGCGATGCTGCCGGCATGGGGAGCGGTCGAACCAATCGGAGAGATCAGTGAACGGACGCCCGGCAGATCGGCCGGAACGTCGGCCTGCGAACTGGAGGGGACCGTCATGAGCCCGGCGAGCGCGACGAACGAGGCCAAACCAGGTTCCTATGTCGAAGACGAGACGGGCGGGATCCTGGTTTGGCACCCGGACGGACACGGAACGGTGCAGACCGGGGACCGGATCGTCGCGTCCGGCGAGTGCTACCGCACCGCAGCGACGCGGCTGGAGATGCGGGCGAGAAGCATCACGCAGGCGCCTGGCGGCGGCATGGAACTGAAGCCGCGACGGCTGTTTCCTGAGGAGGCGCGAAAGGCGGAGTGGCAGAACACACTGGCGGAAATTGATGGGGAGGTCAGCGACGTCTATGCAAAGTCCGGCGTGGAATACATCTGGCTGCGGGGCACCACCCCGTTTCGCGCGACACTGCGGGAGGGAAGCGGCCGGCTGCTGAGCGAATTGGTGCCCGGCACGAGAGTGATTCTGCGCGGGATCCTGCAACCCGAAACGGACTCGGAGCAGAACCCGCGGCCGCACGAGTTGGTGCTGCGATCGGGGGATGATCTGGTCATCGTGGACCGGCCGATGGCCACTAGCCGGCAGTTGGTCTACCTCCTTCTTTGCCTGGCGGTGTTAGCTGGATGCTGGATCATCAGCCTACGACGGGCGGTACAGCAACGAACCAGTGACCTGAAAGAAGCCCTCCGCAAGGCGGAAGAGAGTTCGCGTCTGAAATCTTCGTTTGTCGCCAACATGAGCCACGAGATCCGGACGCCTCTGAACGCCATCATCGGCTTCTCGGATCTCCTACTCGACGAGGCGCAAGGGGAACAGCGCCGAGCGCTGGATACGATCCGCGTAAGCGCGAAGACACTGCTGGGAGTCATCAATGACGTCCTGGACTTTTCCAAAATCGAGTCAGGAAAACTGGATCTGGCGCCGGAAATGGTAACTCCGGCCGCCGTCGTCGAAGAGGCGCTGGACATCGTGGGGCCGCTCGGCATGCAGAAGGGGCTCGATGTCGGGTACCTGATTGAAGACGATGTCCCCTCCCATGTGCTGACCGATCCGTTCCGGCTCCGGCAGGTGTTAGTAAATTTGCTGAGCAACGCCGTGAAGTTCACCGACGCGGGGAGTGTTACGCTACGCGTGGAGGCGGAAAGAGAGGGCCCCGAACAGGTGAGGTTGACCATCGCCGTGCGGGATACGGGGATCGGAATCCCGGGAGACGAGTTGAACCGGCTGTTCCAACCCTTCCAGCAACTGGACGGCTCCAACCGCAGGCGGCATGGCGGAACAGGCCTCGGCCTGACGATTAGCCGGCACTTGATTCGCATGATGAACGGGGAGTTGTACGTGGGCTCGACCCCCGGCAAGGGATCGGTTTTCACAGCGTCACTCCTGTGCCAGGCGCAGTGGGCGGAAACCCGGAAGCCGGAACTGAAGCCCGGCCTGCCATGTGCCGTCGAGGTCGCCATGCCCTGGACGAAGAACGTGGTAGAGACACTCCTACGGCGGGCCGGAGCGCGCGTTGTGCCGCTGGCCGAAGCCGAGGTCGTGATCGCCGGAAGACCGCCTGCCAGTGACACGGAACGGCGCGGCCGCCGCTGGGTAGAACTGTCGCCTCACATTCGCACCCGGGAGTCGCGGCCGGACATGCCCGTCTTGGCTATGCCCCTGAAACCCTCCATGCTCTGGGAAGCGCTTGCTCCTCGTCCGGAGGTGCCGGCAAAGGAGAGAAAGAGCGCTGAGCACCCGCCGTCGGCGTTACGAATTCTGGTAGCCGACGACAACGCGGTGAACGTCAAAGTGGTCACCAGTCTCCTCTCCCGGCTCGGGCACCCTGCCGAAATCGCCCGTAACGGGCTGGAAGTGCTGTCGGCATTGGAGCACCAAAGCTTCGATCTGGTGTTTCTCGATATCCAGATGCCGGAAATGGATGGGCTGGAGGCAGCACGCCGCATTCGGGAACACCAACACCTGCGAGACCGTCCGTGGCTCATCGCGCTGACCGCCAACGCGATGAGTTCGGACCGCGCGGAGTGTATCGCCGCGGGCATGAACGACCACGTGCCCAAACCGATCGGATTAAAACAGCTTGCCGAAGCTCTGCAACGAGCCGAAGCCGGCCTTCAGCAGCCCGCCTCCGCTAAAGCACATGGAGCGACGGCGTAATCAACTGCCGGCCCGCAACGCCCCGAACCGCTCGCGGAACTTCTTCACCTTCGGGCCGACAACGAATGCGCAGTACGCCTGCATCGGATGGGAACGGAAGTAGTTTTGGTGGTAGTCCTCTGCTGGCCAGAAGGGGACGGCTGGGCGGAGTTCCGTCACAATTCGATCGGGAAATGCGCCGGCCATCTCCAACTCCCGCAGTACTTCCGCTGTCTGCTGCTTCTGTTCCTCTGAAGTATAGAAAACGGCTGAGCGATATTGCGGACCTTCATCGTTGCCCTGCCGGTCTAGCGTCGTCGGATCGTGGATCGAAAAGAAGACGGCCAGGATCTCCCGGAAGGACACAATAGCTGGGTCAAAATCCACTTGCACGACCTCAATATGGCCTGTGCCCCCCATGCAGACCTGATCGTAGGTCGGATTCTCGACGTGCCCCCCCATATACCCGGAAACCACAGCGCGAACACCCTTCAGCTCCTGGTACACCGCTTCCAGGCACCAGAAGCAGCCGCCCCCTAAATAAGTCACATTTGTTGTCATCTTTCTTGCCAGCCAGGTTCACAAAATCGGAGTGTGATTGAAACAATCTCCTGCTACTCTTTACACATGTATAGACGATTTGGAGTCGCCTTTCTGCTCGCCCTGACGAGCCTGATCGCGCAGGAGTTCCGGGCCAACATCACCGGGACAATTACAGATCCAACAGGCGCGCCCATCGCGGCCGCCCGAGTCGAAGTCATTAGCGTCGAGCGGCAGGTTCGTTACGAAGCCATCTCAAACGACGTTGGAATCTACCTGATCCGCTTCCTTCCCCCGGGCACCTATACGATGTCGGTACAAAAAGAAGGATTCAAGAAAGCGCAGCGCGATGGCATCACCGCGCAAGGCGCCGACCGCCTCAGCGTCGACGTACGGCTCGAAGTGGGCGGCGTGACGGAAAGTGTCACGGTAACCGGCGAAACGCCCCTGCTGGCCACCGAAACCGCCTCGCGCAGCGTGACGCTCGAACAGAAGTATGTCAACGACCTGCCGACCTCGGGCCGGAACGTCTATCAGCTGTTGTTCTCGCAGCCCGGCGTCATTAAGACCGGCGGCTACTGGGGCTCGTTCGAGCTCTATGCCTTCGGCAACATGAACGGCATCATGATCAACGGCGGCCGGTCGGGGGAAAACGAGACGCTGATCGACGGCGTCACCTCGACGCGCGGGTCGCGCAGCACCGCGTTCGCCCCTTCCTTGAATGCGATCGAAGAGGTCTCGATCCTGACCAACTCCTACGACGCTTCCTACGGGCGCTTCGGAGGCGGCGTAACCAGCATGGTCCTCCGCACCGGCACCAACCAGTTGCATGGCCAGCTATTCGAATTTTTCAAGAATGACAATCTAAATTCGAATGGTTATTCCCGAAATGCAGCCAATGTTCGCCGCCCGGAGTACAAGAATAACACCTTCGGATTCACCGTCGATGGCCCGGTAGTGATTCCGAAACTCCTGAACGGGAAGAACAAGCTGTTCTGGATGCTGTCGCTGGAAGCGCTGCGCGAACGGAATCCGCAGGTGCAGCTATGGACCGTGCCGACCGCGGAAGAGCGGCGCGGCGACCACTCGAAGGTCGTCAACAGCGCCGGCCGCCCGATTACGATCTTTGACCCGCTGACGACGCGTGCCAACCCGAACGGGGCGGGCTTTGTCCGGACACCCTTTGCCGGCAATCAGATCCCCGGCGGGCGGATCAACCCGGTCTCGGCACGCCTGATGGAGTTCTTCCCGCCGGCCAACCGGGTGAGTGAAAACGTCGACGGCCAGAACAACTACCTCTTCGTGAACAGCTCACGCAACAGTTACAATCAGTGGCTCGGAAAGCTGGACTGGGCGTTGACCGAACGCCATCGCGTCAGCGGCCGCTACGGCGAAACACCGTGGTTCAACTTCGCCCGCGTGCAGTGGGGCACCAACGCAGCCGAGCCGTCGAGTGAGTATCCGTCGACGCGCATCTCCCGCAACTGGGGTGCCGACTGGACGTGGACGCTCTCCCCGGCCACCGTCTTCAACCTCCGTGCAGGACTTTCCCGCTACGAAGGGTTCAGCGGCAACACCTTCGGCGCGGGCTATGACCCGCGGCAACTCGGCTTCCCGGACCGACTGGTATCGCAGTTCGTTTCCCTGCAGTTCCCGCGCTTCAACTTCGCCGGGAATAACATCACCCCGCTCGGCGCCACCCAGACCAGCGGATACGAAACCAGCGACTCCTATTCGCTGCAGCCCAACCTGCAGAACATCCGCGGCCGCCACTCGCTGAAGTACGGCGCCGAGTTCCGCCGGTACAACCAGAACAACATCCGCCCGCAGTCGGCCAGCGGCAACTACACATTCAACCGGAACTGGACGCAGGCCAATCCCCAGCAGGCCGATGCTCTGTCCGGATCCTTCCTGGCAACCATGCAGTTGGGCTACCCCACAAGCGGATATGTCGACCGGAATATGTTCCCGGCCTACCGGAACCCATACATGTCGTTGTTCTTCCAGGACGACTGGAAAATCTCCCGGACCGTCACCATCAACGCCGGCTTCCGTTGGGACTACGAAGGCCCGATCGCCGAACGCTACAACCGGCAGATACGCGGCTTCGCGTTTGACCAGGCGAGCCCGATCGCCTCCCGCGTCCAGGGCCTCAACCTGCGCGGCGGCCTTCTGTTCGCCGGTGCGGACGGCGCGTCGCGAGAGGCGTTCAACCGGGACTGGAACAACTTCCAGCCGCGTATCGGCATCGCCTGGCAGGTGGCGCCGAAGTGGGTGCTTCGCGGCGGTTACGGGCTCTACTACCTCGGCCAGAACGCGGCCGGCTCCGACGCAGGCTTCAGCCGGCGGACCGACATGGTCACTTCCACCGACAACAATCTGACGCCCGCTGCATCGCTGTCGGACCCCTTCCCGGCGACCCTTTTCCCGACTGGCCTCCTGCAGCCAATTGGCTCCTCTCAAGGGCTCGCCACGAATCTCGGCCTGGCCGTGTCAGCGCAACTGCTCGACCGCCCGCTGCCCAAGTCCCACCAGTTCTCCTTCGGCTTCCAGCGGACCATCGGACAGACCATGCTGCTCGATGCCTCCTACGTGGGCAACCTGACGCGGGACCTTCCGATCGCCGCGGCCCAGAACTTCATCCCGTCCGACACGCTGGAATCGATTCCGCTCGCCAACCGGCAGCAGTACTTCAGCCAGCAGGTGCCGAACCCGATGGCCGGCCTGTTGCCTGGCTCAGCCTTCAACGGCGCCAACATCCCACGGCAGCAACTGCTGTTCGCCTATCCGCAGTACTCCCAGGTGACGATCAACAACATTGCCGCCGGTGAGCAGACCTACCACGCACTGCAGATGAAGGCGACTCGCCGGTTCCAGGCCGGTCTGGCGATGCAGGCCAGCTACACGTGGGCCAAGACCCTGGAACGCATCTCCCTGCTGAATTCGCAGGATGCGCGACTGGGCGATCTTCGTTCGACGCGCGGCGAGCAGCGCCTGTCGGCGGACGACATCCCCCACACCATCTCCGTCGTAGGTTCCTATGAGCTGCCGTTCGGCAAGGGCAGGCGGTTTATGAGCGCCACCAACGGGTTCGGCGATGCGGTGTTCGGTGGTTGGAACGTCTCGGTCCAGTACATTCGCCGGGGCGGCCAGCCGATCGAATTCCCGAATGCGGCACCCGAAGTAGCCCGTTCCGCCAAACTCACCAGCGAGCAGCGTGACGAACGGGCGAGGGCGGCCGGCCGTTCAGAATTCAATCCCTTCTTCGACAAGTGGTTCGATACCTCCATTTTCCCAACGCGTGCGCAGGCGCCGTTCACGTTGCGGAACTTCCCCACACGGTTCCCCGACGTACGTAGCCCCGTACTTACCAGCACCGAACTCTCGGCCTACAAGAACTTCACTCTGCGGGAACGCCTGAGACTGCAGCTTCGCGCCGACGCGCAGAACTTCTTCGACCAGCCGTATCTGTACCGGATCATCTCCGGCGGGGCCAACGTGCAGGACTCAAGGTTCGGGCAATTGGACCCCGCGCAGCGCAACCAGCCTCGCGTCGTGGTTCTGGTTATGAAACTCTTGTTCTGATGACTAATGCAGAACTACTCGGTGGCTTCCAGTCCTTCCTGAAGGCCACCGCGAGCGAACATGAGCTCGGCGACCCACTCCGCGGGCCCGGGCTCATGCTGCTTCCCGAGGGCCTGCGTCCACTCTACGGACGCATGAACGGAGCGGCCCTTTTTGAAGGAGACCTGCTGTTCTTTCCCGCCAGCGGCCCGCCGGATGAGGACGGCACCGTGGAACATGCCAGCCGCCTGGCGCGCGAAGCGGAGTGGCCGATTCCTCCGGAAGTTGTGCTGTTCGGGCGGGATATCGGCGGGGAGGTACTCGGGGTGTGGACCGGGGCTCGCGACGTCGAGAAGTATCCGTCACCAGTGGTGCTGACGGGCCTCATCTTCGCCCCTGCTTCGCACTCGCTACTCGCTACCAGCGTGGAGCGCTACCTGCTGACCACGACGGTATGGCACTGCTTCGGCACCGAGTACGCTCCAGATGCCTACGCTGCTTTCAAGGTTCCTCGGGAACTGCAGGTGGACGAGTTGGAGGATCTGGACGGCGAAGCCTGGTTCGCGTGGGCGGATCCACTACTGCCCGCGCTGCCCGGCGATCCCTACGAAGAACCGCTGACCGGCGAACAGATCGCCGCATTGCTCAAGCGCTGAGCGCCTTCCCGTTCAGATAGCCAATCACGGCCGCCACGGACTCTTCAAGCACCGCGTCGCCGCGCACCACCACATCCGCATGGCGCCGGGTGGGCCAGATGTATAGCTCCGCCATGGGGCGGACCGTGCTGCGATACTGGCGTTCGATGCATTCCGGCGTGCGGCCCCGCTCTCGCACGTCGCGTGCCAACCGCCGGGCAAAACAGGTCTCGTCCTCCAACTCGACGTAGACCCCGGCATGGAGCAACCGGCGGAGACTGGCCCAATAAAGTGTGAACAGCCCTTCGACGATGACGAATTCCGCCGGCTCCAACCGCTCGATGGAGGCAGTGCGGGAGTGCGTGGCGAAGTCGTAGCCTGGAACCGCAATGGCGTCGCCGGCCGATAGCGCCGCGCAATGTTCGAGCAGCAGCCCATCGTCGAGCGAGGCTGGCTCGTCGAAGTTTGTCCCGGCACGCTCAGCCAGAAGCAGGTGACTTAGGTCGCGGTAGTAACTGTCGAGGGAAAGAACTGGCGCGCCAAGCACGGCGGCCAGACACCGGGCAAGTTCACTCTTGCCGGAACCGGAAGGACCGGCAACCCCAATCAAAAGGACAGGCATATGCTATTTCGATGGCGGCAGAATGCCGATCCCCTTCGCCGAATACCACTTCCAGAGCCGGACCTGGAACCGGCCGCCCTTGATGGCCGGGTCCGTCTCGCACCACTCGCGCGCCTGTTCGATTCTGTCCGTATCGAGCAGGAAGATCCCGGCGGCATCCCCGGCCTCGGCCAGCGGTCCGGCCAGGATCAACTTCCCTTCCCGGTGCATCCGGCTCATGTTTGCAAAGTGTCCCTGCAATTGGAGCTTTGCCTCTGGCGTCGCTTCCCTGGTCCATTTCGGCCCCTTTTCCAGGATCGCGAGGATGTAGGTGCGCATCTCCTGCTTCTCCTGAGCAACGAGCGGCGATACCAGCAACGCAATCGAGACCAGAAGGCGGCGCATATCGGCGACAGTATACCGAGAATCAGATCGCCTGTGCGGCAGCATAAGCCGACGCCCACGCCCACTGAAAGTTATACCCCCCAAGCCAACCGGTGACGTCGACGCACTCGCCAATAAAGTAAAGCCCCGGCACAGCGGCCGCCTCCATGGTCTTCGAGGATAGACAGGCCGTGTCAACGCCACCAGCGGCCACCTCGGCCTTCTCGAATCCCTCGGTCCCGGCCGGCGTGACTTTCCAGGACTGCAGTCGGCCCGCAATGGATTGGAGCGCAGCGTCGGGAACCTGAAGAAGCGGGCGGTCCAGCCGTGCATCGCGCGCCGCCCAGGCCGAGGCAAGGCGCTCCGGCAGGTACTCGGCGAGGACATTCCGGAACAGCGTACGGTCCTGGGCCTGTTTGCGGGATCGCAGCAGTTCGGCAAGCGGAACGGCAGGGGTTAGGTCGATGGAAACCGGCTGGCCCGGCTGCCAGTAAGAACTGATCTGGAGAATTGCCGGACCGGAGAGTCCTCGGTGGGTGAACAGGATGCGCTCCCGGAAAGAACGGCGGGCAAATGCTACCTGTGAGTCAGCCGCCACGCCCGCCAGTCCGGTCCACGTTCGGAGGTCCTCCGGACGGAAGGTGAGCGGCACCAGGGCCGGGCGGGGCGGAACGACGCGGAGGCCGAACTGACGGGCAAGATCATACGCGAATCCAGTGGCGCCGAGTTTCGGAATCGACGGCCCACCGGTGGCAACAACAACCGCGGCGGCATTCACCGGACCGCGGCGGGTCTCCACCGAAAATCCACCCGCATCCCGATGCACCGCGCCAATTCGCTCACCGCACCGGATCTCCACGCCGGCGGCGGCACATTCGCCTAGAAGCATGTCCAGAATCTGGCGCGCCGAGTGGTCACAGAAGAGTTGCCCAAGCGTCTTTTCGTGCCAGCTGACTCCGTGCTGCGCCAGTAGAGCGAGAAAGTCCCGCGGCGTGTAGCGGGCCAGCGCAGACTTCACGAAATGGGGGTTCGCGGATAGGAAACACTCCGGCCGGGTGTCACGATTGGTGAAGTTGCAGCGCCCACCGCCGGAAATGAGAATCTTCCGGCCCGCACTTTCGTTATGTTCCAGGACGAGAATGCGCCGCCCGCGGCGCGCGGCATGAAAGGCAAAGAAAAGGCCGGCGGCGCCGGCGCCGAGGACAACGGCGTCGAAGGACATGACGTTCCTCCATTCTCGCGAAAAATTTCGATTCTACATTTCCAGATTGTGGTCGAAGTGATATAAATGTTGTGTCCGCAATGCAACATTAATTCCCTGGAGAGACTGGAAAATGAGTTCCTTGTACGAACAACTGGGCGGGCAGGCCGCCGTAGATGCCGCGGTGGATATCTTCTATCGCAAGGTGCTGTCGGATGACCGCATCAGTGAGTTTTTTGAAGGCGTGGACATGGACAAGCAGATCGGCAAGCAGAAGGCCTTTCTGACGATGGCGTTCGGTGGACCGAACAACTATACGGGAATGGACATGCGCCGGGGCCATGCGCACCTGGTGGCCCGCGGCCTGAACGACACGCATTTCAATGCCGTGGCGGAGAACCTGGTAAACACGCTGAAGGAACTGGGCGTGGCGCAGGAACTGATTGACCAGGTGGTGACGATCGCCGAATCGACGCGGAACGACGTGTTGGGACGCTAACGGCGTGGCGAAGTTGACGTACCAGGGGGCTGTGCTGGAAGCGGCCCCCGAAGAAACAGTGCTGCAGGCGTTGCTGCGCGGCGGAGTGGAAGTGGCAAACTCCTGCCGGGCTGGGGCCTGCCAATCCTGCCTGCTGCGGGCCTCGAGCGGCACAGTGCCGGCCGCGGCGCAACAGGGGTTGAAATCCACCTTGGTGGAGCAGGGATACTTTCTTTCGTGCCTCTGCCGTCCGGAAGAGGACCTGGTGCTGGAGGCCGGCGGCGGATTGGAGATGGATGCCACCATCGTGTCCCTGGACCTACTGAGCCCAACTGTACTCCGGGCGCGGCTGCGGACTCAGGAACCGTTCGCCTACCACGCGGGACAGTACGTCGTACTGCGGCGGCCAGACGGCTTGGCGCGGAGTTATTCCCTGGCGAGCCTTCCGGAAGAGGGCACGCTGGAACTACACATTCGCCGGACTCCCTTCGGAAAGATGAGCGGGTGGCTGTTTGAGCAGGCCGCGGCCAACGACAAAGTGGCCCTGCGCGGACCGGCGGGAGATTGCTTCTATACGGCTGGCAACGCGGAGCAACCGCTTTTGCTGGCCGGCACGGGAACGGGTCTGGCACCGCTGGCAGGAATCCTGAAAGATGCGCTTCGGCAGGGCCACACAGGACCAATCCATCTGTTCCACGGCGCGATGCGGCCCGAGGGCCTGTACCTTCGAGAGGACTTGCGGGAACTCTCGGATCGACACGCGAACGTCACCTACACTCCTGTGGTGATGGAGAGCGGAGAGGCCGAAGGGATCGCCACCGGAGCGATAGACCGTATCATCACCGACACACAACCCAAGCTCGGCGGCTGGCGCGGATTCCTTTGCGGAGACCCCGCCGTCGTTCAGACGCTTCGGAAGAGGCTGTTCCTGGCCGGAATGGCGAGCCGCGAAATCTTCGCAGACGCCTTCGTGGAGGCGCCGGCGACATAATAGGAGAATCCATGCAACTGACCGTGCACACCGACTACGCTCTGCGGGTTCTGCTTTATCTGGCTCACTTTCCAGACCGGCGAATCGGGACAGAGGAGATCAGCACGGCCTATGGAATCTCCAAACACCATTTGGTTCGCGTCGTGCAGACGCTTGCCGAAGGCGGCTTCCTGAAGGTGACGGTCGGCCGGTCCGGCGGCGTGGAACTGGCGCAGGAACCCGGGCAGATCCGGCTGGGACGAGTAATCCGGACCACCGAGTCATCCTTCCGGCTGGTGGAGTGCCATGACGAAGCCGCCAACACCTGCCCCATCGTGCCGGTCTGCCGCTTAAAGGGACTGCTCGATCACGCGCTCGACGCATTTCTGCGGGAACTCGACCGGCACACGCTCGCAGATCTCGTGAAAGACAACAGCCGCGCCCTGTTCATTCAACTGACGGCGGTTTGATTATCGGCCGCCGTCGATTTCTCCGTGCGGCTTCTGCTGCGTAATCTCCTCGGCTACGAAGACCGCCTGTCCGCCCAGATTCGGACCAACCCAGTTGCGGGATTCGGGCGAGAACCGCAGCGCGGCCTCCAGAGTCTTGGCCATGCCCATCTTCTGCAGATCGTCGGCGGACTTGCCGGCCCTCAGCAGATTTTGAACGCCCGCGTAGATTTCCCGCAGGAACTTCGCCTGGCCGGAGGCGATCTGCCGCCCGCCAGGACGGCCATGCCCGGGCAGCAGGTGCTTCACCGGACGGCTGACAGCCGCTTCGGCCACCTTGGGCCAATTGGCGATGTGCGCGTCGCCCATAAAATTGAAGGGTCCGTTGGCGATGGCGTCCCCCGTTGCCAGAACCTGTTCCTTGGGCAGATAGACAAATCCATCGCCGCGCGTGTGCGCCCAGCCGAAGTAGTGGAACTCCACGCGACGTGTGCCATCATCCAGGATGAAGGGTGACTTGTCGAACGTCTGCCGGGGGGGCTCGGCCGTACTGCGCTTCAGTTCGGAGACATCCTTGCGATTCGCCTCGGCCCAACGCTTCGGCTCATAGCGCTTCATCTCTTCCACCACGCCGGCATGGGCGAGTGTCGTGGCGCCCAACTGCGTCCAGACGGCATTGCCATAGGCGTGGTCGCCGTGGTGGTGCGTGTCGAACACGTACTTGATCGGCTTGGAAGAGAGCTTCTTCGCATCGGCAGCAACAAGGCGCGCCCCGGAGGGGAAGTTCGCGTCAACCACAATCAGGTAGTCCTTCATCTCGATGATGACGTTGTTGCAGTGGCCTTCCTTGTCGATGTCCCCTTCGCGAAACCACACACCAGGCACGATCTGCTGCACCGTATTGGGCTGCGCGGTCGAGCGGGCAGTAAAGAAGACCGAGGCGACGAGGACGGCGAACACCCCGAGAATGGTGATCCGAACACGTTTCATGGGGGAGAGTATACAGTAGAAACGGAGCAATTATGCGAATTTTTCTGTGCGTAGCGGCACTCCTGGCAGCCGCGGCCGCGATGATGCGGGGCGGCCCGGCGCCCGAGTTCCGGGACCTGTTCAACGGCCGGGACCTTACCGGCTGGGTGAACGTCAACACCAATCCAGACACATGGAAAGTCAAGGATGGACTGCTGATCTGCTCGGGACACCCGATCGGCGTGATGCGCAGCGACCGGCAGTACGAGAACTTCATCCTGCACATTGAATGGCGCCACATGGAGGCCGGCGGGAACTCGGGCGTCTTCCTGTGGAGTTCGGCGCGGCCCGGCGAAAGGAATCGCCTGCCCGACGGGCTGGAGGTACAGATGCTGGAACTGGAATGGCCCGAGTTGCACAGGAAGGACGGCGTGACGCCGCCGCACTCCTACGTCACCGGCGAACTGTTTGGCGTGGGGGGAGTGAAGACCGTGCCGGACAATCCGCGCGGCGAGCGGAGCATGGGCCTGGAGAGCCGTGCCCTCGGCAAGGGACAGTGGAACACGTACGACGTGGTGGCGGTGGATGGTGTCGTGAAGCTGGCCGTGAATGGGAAGTTCGTCAACGGCATCAGCCGGGCGACGCAGAAGAAAGGGTACCTGTGCCTGGAGTCCGAGGGCGCGGAGATCCACTTCCGCAACATCCGCATCATGGAACTGCCCCCGGGCATCACCACCCCCGAACAGATCGCGCCTGAGTTCTAGCGGGGCGGCCGCGGAATCTCAATCTGGTATATCCGCGACCACAGCTTTCCGGTGACGAACAGCCTGCTGGTCCCCGCGTCGAAGGCAATCCCGTTCAGCACATCGGCGTTCGCAAGATCGCGCGGCAGATGGGAAAGGTCCAGCCAGCCGATCACCTTCCCGGTCTGCGGCGAGATGCGGACGATGAAGTCGGTATTCCAGACGTTGGCGTACAACTCGCCCCGGACCCATTCGAGTTCGTTCAGCGAGACCACCGGGCGGCCGCCATCCCGGACGCGGATGCGCCGCAATTCCTTCAGCGTCACCGCATCGAGCACGCGAATCTGATCGGTGCCGTCACTCATATAGATCTGCTTCCCGTCGTTGGTGAGTCCCCAACCTTCGCCCGGGTAGGAGAACTGCTTCTCCAGCCGCATCTCCGGAAACCGGTACACAAACCCGGTCTGATGCTGCCAGGTGAGTTGAATCAACCGGCCGTTGATGATCGTGATCCCCTCACCGAAAAACGGCGCTGAAACCCGCAACTCCTTCAACACCTTCCCGCTTTCCAGGTTGACCTTTCGAATGCCCGATCGGCCCACCAGCCCCGTGCTCTCCCACAGCTCTCCGTTATGGAACTCCAACCCCTGCGTGAAGGCATTGACGTCATGCGGGAATGTCTTGAGGATCCGAGCCCGCTCCCGCGGAGCGGCGGCAGTATCAGCGCACGACAGAATCGCGGCCGATAAGAGGGCCGACAGAACGAGACGAGACATCACCCTTGCATGGTATCGCGCTGCGGCTCGCCTTCCCAGGCGGGCAGCAGGTGCTTCTGCACCTTACCCAGCGCGGTACGCGGAATGCGCTCTACGCTAAGAAACGCGCGCGGCACCTTGAACGACGCAAGGTGCGCGCGGCAGGCAGCCTCCAGCGCCGCCGCGTCAAAGCGGCCGACAACATAGGCAACCGGCACCTCACCGCGCCGGGGATCGGCGGCGGCGGCAACGGCAACCTCATCCACTCCCGGTTGCTCGGCCAGGAACTCCTCGATTTCACGCGGATATATATTGAAGCCGCCGGAGATGATCAGGTCACTGCGCCGCCCCTGCAGCGTGTAGTAGCCGTCAACGGACCGGACCGCAATATCGCCGGTTCGGAACCAGCCGTCGCGAAACGCCGCCGCCGTCGCCTCCGGTCGGCGCCAATATCCGGCAAATACATTCGGCCCGCGCAGATAGAGCTCGCCTGTCTCCCCATCGGCCACTGGATTGCCCTCGGGGTCCAGGTTGCGGACCGACACGCCGGGCAGCGGCAGACCAACTGAACCGGGGCGCCGTTCCCCGACATAGGGGTTCGACAGGTTCATGATCGTCTCACTCATGCCATATCGCTCGAGAATCGTGTGGCCGAACAGCGACCGGAAATCCTCAAGCGTCTGCGCCGGCAGCGGGGCGGACCCGGAAACGAACAGCCGCATCCGCTCCCCGATGGCAGCGGCGCTCTCGCGCGGCCACTCCAACATACGGATATACATGGTTGGTACGCCGAAAAAGACGGTGGGCTCAAAGTCGAGCATCCATTGCGCCGCCTGCTCATGCGCGAATCGTTCGGTGAGACGCATGCGGCAACCGCTGGCGAGCCAGCAGTGGACGCCGTTACCGAGTCCGTGCACATGAAAGAGCGGCAAGGCCAGCAGCAGCCGGTCGGCGCCGCTGATCTGCCAGCAGGTGAGCAGATTGACGGCGTTGATGACGAAGTTATTATGCGTGAGTACAGCGCCTTTGGAAGTTCCCGTGGTGCCCGAGGTGTAGACGATGGCCGCGGGCGTGTCGCCATCGGTGACAGAAACAAGCCGGGTCGGGGGCTGTCCGGAGGCCGCGTCGCGGAGGTCATCGGCCAGCCAGATGGGAACGGGACAATCGGCGAGAAAAGCCGCCTGCGTCTCGTTGGTGACGATCGCCTTCGGCTCGGCATCGTTGAGGATGTGACGGACCTCGCGGTCCCGGTAGAGGACGTTCACCGGAACGAAGATCACGCCGAGCCGGGTAGCAGCCAGATACAGATCGATGAATTCCAGACAGTTGGGGAGATAGACGCAGAGGCGGTCCCCCATGCCAAGACCACGCGCGGTGAGCAGGTTCGCCATACGCGAGGCACGATCGTCGACTTCGCCGAAGGTCAGCGTTCTGCCGCCCCACTCCAACGCTGGTTCCCCGCGGCGCCCGATGAGCGAGAGGTCGAACAGCGCAGGCAGTGTCATTCGTTATTCCGGCTTCTTCTCGCCCTTGGCAAGGAAGCGGGCAATGAAACCGGTGTCGATATCGCCCGCCCGGAACTCCGGATCCTGCAGGATCCGCTGATGCAGCGGGATGGACGTATGGATGCCTTCAACGACGAACATATCGAGCGCGCGCAGGGAGCGGTCGATCGCCTCCGTGCGGCTGCCGGCATGGACGATGAGTTTGGCCACCAGCGAATCGTAGTAGGGCGGAATGACGCAATCGGTGTAGGCCCAGGTGTCGACACGGACGCCGATGCCCCCGGGCAGGTTCAGCGCCGTGATCTTGCCCGGGCTTGGCGTGAAGGTCACCGGGTTCTCCGCATTGATGCGACACTCGATGGCGTGTCCACGGAGCGTCACGGGCTCCGTGAGAATATCGGTGAGCTTCTCTCCGGCCGCAATGCGGATCTGCGCCTTCACGATGTCGATGCCCGTGACAAGTTCCGTTACGGGATGTTCCACCTGTACCCGTGCGTTCACTTCAATAAAGTAGAGGCTGCCGTCCTCATCCATCAGGAACTCAACGGTGCCGGCGTTCGTGTAGCCGACTTCGCGCATCGCCTTCTTCAGCGACTCGCTGATGGTCTTCCGCAACTCCGGCGTGACGCGCGGACTCGGCGACTCCTCGATCAGCTTCTGATGCCGCCGCTGCACGGAACACTCCCGCTCGCCGAGAATCTCAACGTTGCCGTAGTGATCAGCCAGCACCTGGAATTCAATGTGCCGCGGCTTGCGGACAAACTTCTCCAGATACATGTCCGGACAGGAGAACGCGGCGCCGGCCTCGGCCTGCGCCTGCGCAAGCAGTGCCGGAAGCTCCGAAGGCTCGTTGACCACGCGCATGCCGCGGCCGCCGCCGCCGGCGCTGGCCTTAAGGATCACCGGATAGCCGACCTTCTCGGCCATCTCCAGCGCCTGTTCAGGCGACTCAATAATGCCCTTCGAGCCCGGCAGAATCGGAATACCCGCCTTCTGCATTGCCGTGCGGGCATGTTGCTTGGAACCCATTGCCTCAATCACCGGCGGCTTCGGGCCGATGAAGGTGATGCCGCTCGACTCGCACACATCCGCGAACCCGGCGTTCTCACTGAGGAAACCGTACCCGGGGTGGATGGCGTCAACGTTGGAGATCTCCGCCGCACTGATGACGCTCGGAATATCGAGGTAGCTGCGTGCGCTTTTCGCCGGGCCGATGCAAATGGCCTCATCGGCGAAGCGGACGTGGGGAGAGTGCCGGTCGGCTTCCGAATACACGGCGACCGTCCGGATGCCCAACTCCTTGCATGCGCAGATCACGCGGAGTGCGATCTCGCCGCGGTTGGCAATGAGAATCTTCTTGAACATCTTAGTGGGGGCGAACGGTGAAGAGCGTGGCGCCGTACTCGACAGGCGCGCCGTTTTCCACCAGCCGCGCGACGATGGTGCCGGAGACTTCACTCTCAATCTCGTTCATCAGCTTCATCGACTCGACGATGCACAGCACCTGACCCGGCTTCACCACATCGCCAACACTGACGAACGGCGCCGAGCCCGGAGAACCGGCAGCATAGAAAGTGCCGACGATCGGCGACTTCACCGGGATCGTATTGTCGGACTCGGCTGCCGCGGCAAGCGGCGCCGGCGTCATGTGGACAATGGGCTGCGGCGCCGCGGCCACCGCAACAGGGGTCGGTCCGGCCAGCACCACTTCCTGCTGCACGCCGCCGCGCACAATGCGCACGCGGTTTTCCCCGCGCTGGACTTCGAGTTCAGCCACGCCGGATTCGACGGCGGCTTGAATGATCTCTTTGATTTCTGAAATGTTCATTTCGTGGTTTAGAGAATAACGAGTTCTTTGGTTGTTGGTGTGAGGACTTCTACGCCGGTAGGCGTCGTCAGGACCGTGTCTTCGATTCGCACGCCTCCCGCGCCCTCAATGTAGGCTCCGGGCTCAATGGTGATCGCCATGCCGGCCTCCAGAAGGGACACATCACCCCGGCCCAGCCGCGGCGACTCATGAATTTCCAATCCCAGGCCGTGTCCGGTGCTGTGCACAAAAGCTTTTTCCAGCCCGTGTTTTCGAAGAACACGCCGCGCTGCGGCATCGATATCGCCAGCGGCAACACCAGGCCTTACCGCCGAGACACCCGCCAACTGAGCTTCCAGTACGGCCCGATAAAGTGTCCGAGTTTTTGCGCCGGGTTTGCCGAGGTGAACGCAGCGCGTCATGTCGCTGGCGTAACCACCCCGAAATGTGCCCATATCAACTAATAGTAAACCATTTCCATCGATTTTCGTTGTTCCGGGACGGGCGTGCGGCAGAGCCGAGTTGGCGCGAAACGCGACGATGGTTTCAAACGCCGGCTTCTCCGCCCCAAGCAGCCGCATCTGGTATTCGATCTCAGCCGCAAAATCGGACTCCGACATACCGGGACGAAAACGCGTCAACGCCGCGGCGAATGCCTGCGAATTGATCTGAACAGACTCCCGAATCGCGGCGATCTCCGCCCCTGACTTCACCATCCGGCGCCGTTCAATGGCATCGCCCAACGGCTCCAACTCCGCCCCGACCGGCAACGCCGCGCGGATCGCCTCCCATGCGCGGAACGAGACCCGGTGATTCTCGAATCCGATGCGCCGGAGCTTCGCCAACCGCCCTGCTACCGCAAGCTCCAACGCACCCCGCACAATCACGGCGCGGACGCCGCTGCCAGCCGTCTCCGTCTTCGCCTGCAGCGTGTAGCGCGGGTCAGTGAAAAGCGTTGCTCCGCGCCCGGCAACCAGCAGCATGGCGTTGCTGCCGGTGAAGCCGGTGAGATAGCGGACGTTGGGCAGGGAACTGACCAGCGCCGCGTCCAGCTTTCGCGTTGTCAGGTCCTCCCGCAGCCGCTCGATGCGCTCCCGCTGCTCGCTATGCGTTGACATCGAGCAGCAGCTTGCCGGTGGTGCGCCGCGCAGCCAGGTCCTCATGCGCTTGGCGGGCAGCCGAAAGGGGATAAGTCTTGTGGATGTGCAGTTGCAGGTCTCCCGAGGCGATGCCGTTCAGCACATCTCCGGCCCGCCAGTTTAACTCGTCACGCGTGGTGCAGTGGTGCGCCAGCGTCGGGCGCGTCAGGAAGAGCGAACCCTTCTGATTCAGCAGCAGCGGTTCCACAGCCGGCACCGGACCCGAGGCGTTGCCATAGGTCACCATCATCCCCCGCGGACGCAGACAGTCAAGCGAGCCCATGAACGTCGACGCGCCCACCGAGTCATAAACCACATCCACGCCGCGCCCTTCGGTGATCCGCCGCGTCTCGGCTACCCAGTCCTGCTCGTTGTAAAGGATCACCTCATCGGCGCCAACTTCCCTGGCAATCGCCGCCTTCTCCGCGCTGCCCACCGTGCCGATGACGCGCGCCCCACGGCGCTTCGCCATCTGGACCACCAACTGGCCTGCCCCGCCCGCCGCGGCGTGCACCAGGCAGCTCTGCCCGTTCTGCAGTGGAAAAGTGGAGTGCGTCAGGTAGTGCGCGGTCATCCCCTGCAGCATCGCCGCGGCAGCCAGGTCCAACCCCAGGCCGACGGGCACCTTTACCAACTGCCAGGCCGGCACAACGGCAAACTGCGCATATGAGCCGCGCTGCATGGCATACGCCACACGGTCGCCGGGCTGCACTTCCGTTACGCCCTCGCCCACAGCTTCCACAACGCCGGCCGCTTCCATTCCCGGCGTGAACGGCAGGTCCGCCTTGTAGAGTCCAATCCGGAAATAGATGTCAATGAAATTGACCCCGCTCACCGAGATCCGAACCAGCGCCTGCCCCTTGCCTGGGACGGGAACCGGAACCTCCTCGAACAACATCTTTTCAGGGCCGCCGGTTTCCCGGACGAGAATCGCTTTCATGCACGTGCCTTTCTGCGGAGATGCACCATGCCGGCATACGCCAGCAGGTAGAGAAAACTGATGGGGAAAAGGACCAGGCGCCCAAGCGTCAACACCGCCCCGGCGCCGGCCAGCCCAAGCCGGAACAAAACGAAATGCACCAGAATGTTCAGGTGCCCGCGGTCAATCCAGAAGTAGTCGCCGTTTTCGTTCAGCAGGAACACCTTGCCGGGCAGACGAAACGCCAGCATCCACTTCCACTTGGTCATGATCGGTTCATCGGAACAGATCATGCCGGTGATGCTGTAGTGCCGTTTCCGCAATTCGGAAACCAGGTGCCCCCGGCCACCCGGGCCGGGATAGTCCGTGATCCGGAACACCTCTCCCTGCTCGGGCCGGAACGCCCGCGGCTCGCCCGCGTAACAGGTGATGAGGTCAAGCTTCATGCCAGGCCCGTGAATCTCGTAAAGGCCGGGAAGAAGGTCTTCCAGCAGGTGGCGCGAACCGCTCTCGATGATCGCCACGCGGTCAAACGGAGGAACGTGATTGGAGAGAAAGAAACGCATCGCGGCGCGGCTACGCCTACTATAGTAAAACCATATAGACTGCTCCCTGAAAGAGCCGACCGTTGAGCCGCGAGCAAGTACTGACCAAACTTCGTGAAAGGATTGTCTCCTTCGCGTCATCCCGTATGATGAAGGGCGCCGGCGGCGCCGCCACTGCGGAAGATGTGGCGCAGGAAACGCTGCTGGTGCTCGAGGAGAAATACCCGCTCGTCCATTCGATGGAGGAACTGGTTCCGCTGGCCATGCAGATCGCACGCTACAGGATGATGGCTCTGCACACGAAGTCGCTGCGGCGCGGCGAGCGCGGCTCCGTCCCATTGGACGACGTGCCGGTCATGGACCCGGCCGAGGACCCGGAGGCCGCCCTCGAGCGCCGGGAGCGGCTCGACCTGCTGGAGTCTGCCCTGCGCACCCTCGGCGACCGCTGCCGCGATCTGTTCCGCCTGAAGTTGCAGGGTC
>CAZWDD010000031.1:0-2652 GCA_964632345.1 uncultured Solibacteraceae bacterium
GATACGTCGATAGCAATATCCCGTTCGTCGTCCCGCTCATCTTCGTGTAGAACCCGTCCATCGATCCCCGCAGCGTCGGATACGCCGCCCCATGCACCGGAAAGTTCCCCGATGCCGTCGCCCCCGTAAACTGCACTGACCCATCCCCCCCGATCGCCCCCCCCCGGATCCGGTCATCCCCGCGCCCCCCGGAATACGGGCGCGGCATCAACGCCCCCGCCGCCGTCAACCGCGTCACAAACCCGTCCACCCCGCCACCCTTCGCCCACTGGTACGCGCTCTGCGTCACAAAATCCGTCGACGCCGTCTCTCCCACCACCACCACATTCCCCGCTCCATCCAGCGCCACTCCCGTCGCCATATCATGCGCCGACCCTCCCAGATACGTGCTGAACACAATCTGGTTCCCCGCCGGATACAGCTTCGTCACAAACGCATCCCGCCCCCCGGCCAGCGTCCCGCGCGCCGCCAACTGCACCGGAAAATTCGTCGACGCCGTCAGCCCCGCCACCGTGATCACCCCCGTCCCGTCCACCACCAGCGCCTGCACCCGGTCCTCCCCTGACCCTCCCAGATACGTCGCAAACACCAGTTGCCCCGCCGCATTCACCTTCGCCACAAACCCGTCAATCCGCCCCCCGCTCCCCGTCTGGTACCCGCTCAGCACCGGAAAGTCCGAGGACTCCGTCCACCCCCCCAGATACAAATTCCCCTGCGCATCCGTCGCCACCGCCGTCACCGCATCGAACAGCCCGCCCCCCATATACGTGCTGAACGCCAACTCCGGGTCAATCACCAGCGGCCGCCCACGGTCCACATTACCCAGCGCAAACCCCACGCACCCCTCCCGCACCGCAAATCGCGCCGGCACGTCCCGCTCCCCCTGCCACGCCACCAGCCCCACTTCTTTCCATTTCCACCCCTCCCCCGCGTCCACCGCCAGCGTCCGTCCCCCGTCCTCGGCCCGCACCGCCGCCCCGTCCACGCAGTACCGCGCCACTTCCGCACCCACGCCCGCCGCCAGTTGAAACTCCGTCTTCAGGCGCCCCTCCCGCATCCGAACCACGATATCCACGCCCGCAAACGCCTCCCGCGCCCGGATCTCCTCATACCCCGGCCCCGCCCCGTTCACCCGCGCCGTGTGGCTCCCGCTTCCCTCCCACCGCAGCGACGCCCCCGGAAACCGTACCCGCACCTGCCGCCCGTGCCGCGCCAGCCGGATTCCCTCTTCGTCAAACCCCGCCCGGTATCCCGTCGCTAGCGCCCAGTATCGCCCGTCCTCCGCCGCTGGCAGAAACCCCGTCCCCAGGCGCAGCAGCCCCTCCCCCCGCGCCGTCAGTCCAATTGCCAATATCAGGATGAGCCGCATCACATCCCTCCATCGGACTCCCCGCCCCCCCGCAATATTCCAGATCATTCCGGCTCTGCCATAAGATGTATCTGGCATGCGTTTCCTCCTCCTCTTCCCGCTCGCCCTCGCCGCCGCCGCTGCCGACCCTCCCCCCCTCGAACCCGCCGTCACCGGTCTCTTCCCCCGCGGCCTCTCCCGCGGCGCCGAAACCGTCGTCACCATCCGCGGCCGCCACCTCCAGAACCTCACCTCCGCCTCCGTCTCCGGCGCCCACATCTCCGCCGAGGTCCTCTCCTCCTCCGCTTACCGCGCCACCCTCCGCCTCCGCGCCACCCCCGCCGCCGAACCCGGCCGCCGCGACCTCCGCCTCTTCGCCCCACACGGCTCCACCCTCACCTGGCTCGACGTCTCCACCCGCCCCGAATCCCTCGAATCGGAACCCAACAACGATCCCCAATCCGCCGCGCCCCTCCAATTTCCCGCCCTCGTCAACGGCCGCATCACCCCCGCCGACTACGACTACTTCCGCTTCTCCGCCGCCGCCGGCCAGACCCTCACCTTCGATCTCCTCGCCACCCGCAACGGCTCCTCCCTCGATGGCGTCCTCGAAATTCTCGACCCCCACGGCCGCTCCCTCGCCTTCTCCGACGACTACTACGCCTTCAAGGACCCCCACCTCGTCTACACCTTCCCCGCCGCCGGCGAATACCTCCTCCGCATCTACGGCTCCGGCGAATCCGGCTCGGAAACCGCTGATTACCGCCTCATCGCCGGCCCCATGCCCCACGCCGCCATCGCCCTCCCCGCCGGCGCCACCCGCGGCGCCACGGTCGAGTTCGATCTCATCGGCGTCAACCTCCACGCCGTCGACGAAGTCACCCTCGGCCCCGGCCTCGCCCGCGGCTCCGTCCTCTCCCGCTCCCCCACCCGCACCCGCGTCTCCATGCGCATCCCCGCCGACGCTCCTCTCGGCCCCACCCATCTCCACATCGCCGGCGCCACCCTCCCCGTCCCCTTCGTCATCGGTGCCCTCCCGGAAATCACCGCCCGCGCCCGCCGCCGCCAGGACCCCCAACCCGTCCCCCTCGGCACCGTCGTCAACGGTGTCATCGATGAACCCCGCGCCGCTGACTACTACTCCATCCGCATCGACAAACCCGAAACCCTCCTCCTCTCCGTCGAGTCCATGAACCTCGGCTTCCTCCTCGATCCCCTCATCGCCGTCTACGACGAATCCGGCAAACGCATCGCCTGGCAGGACGAACCCACCACCAACACCGGCAAGGAACCCGCCAATCTCG
>CAZWDD010000031.1:2662-15408 GCA_964632345.1 uncultured Solibacteraceae bacterium
TCGATCCCCACCTCGCCCTCCCTCTCTCCACCCCCGGCCGCTACACCGTCGCCATCCGTGACTCCCAGTTCCGCGGCGACCCCGCCTACCTCTACCGCCTCACCCTCAAACGCGCCAACCCCGATTTCTCCCTCCGCGTCGTCGGCGCCCACGCCACCCTCTACCGTGGCCGCACCAATATCGTCAACGTCCGCGTCCGCCGCCTAGAAGGCTGGAACACCCCCGTCGAAGTCTGGGCCGAAAACCTGCCCCCCGGCGTCTCCGCCCCGCGCATGACCGCCGAACCCAAAAACACCTCCTACACCGGCACCTGCGGCGAGATTCACTATCTCGACGGCACCAACGTCGCCATCCCCTTCACCGTCGCCCCCGGCGCGCCCCTCGATCTCTCTCGCATCGTCTTCAAGGCCCGCGGCGTCATGAACGGCCGCACCGTCGAACACCAATCCCGCGCCCGCTACTGGAAGTCCCGCATCCGCGTCACCGGTGACGCCGTTGACCCCTCCTTCCATGCCACCATTGCCGAGCTCCCCGGCGTCGTCTTCCAAACCCCCGAACGCGCCGCCCCCGGCAAGCTCACCGTCATCCTCACCCGTCTCGACGATGCCGCCGAACCCCTCACTATCCACGGCCACGGCGTCCAGACCCTCGAAGTTCCCGCCGGTGTCACCCGTGCCGATGTCACCCTCACAACCCCTGGTGAAATCGTGTTGAATGGTAGCGTCGCCGGTCGCCTCATCGGCCAGTCCCATCCCATTCGCGTCGAAAGCCGGAAATGAAGCTGCTCCCTCTCCTCCTGCCCGCCTCGCTCCTGGCCGCCCCCGCCGTCTACCCGCCGCAGGTCCAGCTCTTCGGGGATTCCGCCACCCAGACGGTCATCGCCTCCGGGGACGCCTGCTCCTTCCAAACGGCCCACCCAGCCATCGCCCGCTACGATGCCGGCCTCGTCCACGCCGTCTCCCGCGGCTCCACTTGGCTCACCGTCAAATGCGCCAATGGCGTCACCACCGTTCCCGTCTCCGTCCGCCCCGCCGGCGCCCGCCTCAAGAAAAGCTTCCTCAATGATGTCGCCCCCATCTTCACCATGGGCGGCTGCTCCGGCGCCAACTGCCACGGCTCCATCCGCGGCCAGCGCGGCTTCAAGCTCTCCCTGTTCGGCTACGAACCCGAACCCGATTTCGCCGCCATCTCCGCCCGCATCGATAAAGCCAATCCCGAATCCTCCCTCATCCTCGCCAAGGCCACCGCCCGCACCCCCCACGGCGGCGGCTTCCGCTTCGCGCCCGATTCCCTCGAATACTCCACCATCCTCGCCTGGATCCGCGAAGGCGCACCCCTCGACGCTCCGGACGCCCCCCGCTTGACCGCCCTCCGCGTCTATCCGTCCGAACAGATCCTCTTTGGCAAGGATGCCGCCCAGCAGCTCGTCGCCGTCGCGTCCTATTCCGATGGCTCCGTCCGCGACGTCACCCGCCTCGTCCAGTACAGCTCCAATAATCCCGATGTCATCCAGGTCAACGCCGCCGGCCGCGCCACCGCCCTCCAGCCCGGTGAAACCGCCATCATGGTCCGCACCATGGGCCGCGCCGTCGCCGCCCGCCTCCTCGTCGCCGCCTCCCGCCCCGCCCCCGATTACCCCCGCCCCCCGCGCCACAACTTCATCGATGATCACGTCTTCTCCAAGCTCGAAAAACTCAATATCCATCCCTCCCCCCTCTCCTCGGATGCTGAGTTCCTCCGCCGCGTCTATCTCGATGTTGCCGGCAAACTCCCCACCGAAGACGAAGCCCGCGCCTTCCTCGCCTCCTCCCATCCCGCCAAGCGTACCCAGCTCATCGATCACCTCCTCGCCCAGCCCGAGTTCGCCGAATTGTGGGCCCTCAAGTTCGCCGAGCTCACCCGCGCCGGCACCCGCGAAGCCGGCGCCAAAGGCGGCCGCATCGTCTATCAATGGCTCCGCCGCGCCTTCGCCGCCAATCGCCCCTACAGCGAAATCGTCACCGATCTCCTCCTCAGCCAGGGCGCCCACCTCTTCGGCTCCGCCCCGTCCTCCTTCTACAACATCTCCTTCGATTCCAACGCTGCCGATCACGCCACCAACATCAGCCAGATCTTCCTCGGCGTCCGCATCGAATGCGCCAAATGCCACAACCATCCCTGGGAAAAATGGACCCAGGATGACTTCTACGGCTTCGCCGCCTTCTTCGCCCGCGTCGCCGTCAAGGAGGTCTACGAAAACGACGAAAACGCCACCGTCTATAACGAGGAGGGCGCCGTCACCCATCCCAAAACCAAACAGCCCGTCACCCCCAAATACCTCGACGGTCCCCTCGAAGCCGACGAACCCGATAAGGACATCCGCGCCGATCTCGCCCGCTGGCTCACCCGCCCCGATAACCCCTTCTTCGCCCGCGCCGCCGTCAACCGCGTCTGGAAACACTACATGGGCCGCGGCCTCGTCGAAGAGGTGGATGACTTCCGCGTCACCAACCCGCCCTCCAACCCCGCCCTCCTCGATGCCCTCGCCGCCGATTTTACCCGGAGTAAATTCGACTTCCGCCGCCTCGTCCGCACCATCCTCCTCTCCCGCTCCTATCAGCTCAGCGCCCTCCCCAACCCCTCCAATCGCGCCGACACCCTCAACTACTCCCGCTTCGCCCTCCGCCGCCTCATGGCCGAAACCCTCTCCGACGCCATCTCCCAGGTCACCGCCGTCCCCACCCGCTTCAACGGCTATCCCCCCGGCACCCGCGCCATTCAGGTCTACTCCGGCGCCGGCTCCTACATGCTCTCCGCCTTCGGCCGCCTCAATCGCGACATCATCTGCGAACGCGACACCCAGCCCGACATCGCCCAGACCATGCACCTCATCTCCGGCGAAACCATCCAGAAAAAACTCACCGCCCCCGGCAATATCGTCGACCAGTGGGCCTCCGGTCCCCCGCACCCCCCCGAATCCCTCGCCGATGCGCTCTTCCTCCGCGCCCTCTCCCGATTCCCAACCCCCGCCGAAAAGGCCGCCCTCGTCTCCGCCCTCGCCGGCCCGGACCGCAAGGCCGCCCTTCAGGACGCCCTCTGGGCCATCCTCAACTCCAAGGAATTCCTCTACAACCACTGACATGCTCGATCGTCGCTCCTTCCTCCGCCTCGGCTCCATCGCCGCCTTCGGCTCCCTCTCCTGGAGCGACGTCCTCCGCCTCCGCGCCGCCCCTCCGGCCAAGGACCTGTCCATCATCCATCTCTTCCTCGCCGGCGGACTCAGCCACCTCGATACCTTCGACATGAAGCCCGCCGGCAACCCCGCCTACCGCGGCCCCTTCAAGCCCATCGCCACCAACCTCCCCGGCCTCCAGGTCTGCGAGCACCTTCCCCTCACCGCCCGCCACGCCGATAAATACGTCGTCATCCGCTCCATGACGCACAAACAGTCTGCCCACGGCGCCGCCCAGACCCTCTGGCTCTCCGGCCACGACGCACTCCCCACCGTCCTCGCCCCCGCCATCGGCTCCGTCGTCATGAAGGAGCTCGGCCCCCGCAACGAACTCCCCGGCTACGTCTATATCCCCCAGCCCCGCGGCAACAACGCACGCGCCGGCTTCCTCGGCCCCCGCTTCAATCCCTTCTCCGCCGGCGAAGTCAACGTCTCCAAATATGCTGTCCGCGACATGGATCTCCCCCTCGGCGTCGATTGGGCCCGCGTCGAACGCCGCCGCGGCCTCCAGTCGCTCGTCGATGCCAACATCCGCGCCTACGACACCTCCGATACCTTCGAAACCCTCGACTCCTACTACCAGTCCGCGTTCGATCTCATGCGCTCTCCACTCGCCCTCAAGGCCTTCGACGTCGCCCAGGAGCCCGAAAAACTCCGCGACCGTTACGGCCGCACCAGCATGGGCCAGGGCGCTCTCCTCGCCCGCCGCCTCGTCGAATCCGGCGTCCGCTTCGTCACCATCTCCCGCGGCGATAACGCCTGGGACCACCACGGCAATATCTTCCCCACCCTCGCCAACGACTTTCTCCCCGAACTCGACAAAGCCTTCGCCACCCTCCTCGAGGATCTCTCCGACCGCGGCATGCTCGCCTCCACCCTCGTCATCGTCAGCGGCGAATTCGGCCGCACCGCCGAAATCAACGTCAACGCCGGCCGCGACCACTGGCCCAACTGCTACTCCCTCGTCCTCGCCGGCGGCGGTATCGCCGGCGGCCGCGTCTGGGGCGCCAGCGATGCCGACGGCATGTTCGTCAAGGACAATCCCGTCGAAATCCCCGACCTCGCCGCCACCCTCTTCCATAAACTCGGCATCGACCCCCGCAAGGAGTACGTCTCCAACATCGGCCGCCCCTTCCGCGTCGCCGACGGCAAACCCCTCGACTTCCTCCTATAGCTCCGCCCGCCGCCCCTCCAGCCACTCCGTATCCATCCACTGCGACTTCCCGTCCGGCTCCGGCCGCAGCCCCAGCGCCCGCTCCACCCGCTCCCGCGCCTCCCCCCGCCGCCCCTCCGCCAGCAGCACCGCCGCCTCCGCCTGCAGCTTCGTCCGCTCCGGCGTCACCCGGTCCCCCGCCGCTCCCTCGTAAAGCCGCCTCGCCTCCGCCGCGTCTCCCCGGTAGGCCCCTGCAAAGAACGCCGCTTCCAGCTCCAGCCCGCCCCGCATCGCCTTCGCCACCCGCTCCCATTCGCCCATCATCCGTTCCATCGCTGCCCCCGCCCCGGCCACATCGCCCCGGTCCAGCCGCGCCAGGTACGCCAGGTAATGGCCCACCGCGCAGTCCCCGTTCGGCTCTCCCTCCAGTTCCGCCGCTGCAAGCAGCCGCTCGTCCAACTCCCGCGGCCGCTTCCCGCCGAACAGTTCGGTTCCCAGCGCCATTACCGCCATCCATCGCTCCGCCTGCACGCCCCCCTTCCACAACATCTGCAGCCGCCTGCCGTCGCTTGCCACCTGCCCGTCCTCGCCCGGCACAGCCGCCGTCGCCGCCGTCAACAGGTTCACCGCCGCCGCCACACCGGCCAGCAGCCCCGCCTCTCCCAGCGCATACGCCAGCAGCCCGAACCCCACCGCCGCCCCCGCCGAAAACAACGGCCCCCCGGCGATGAACCACATCATCCGCCGTCGCAGCGCCTCCCCGTTGCCTCCCGCCATCCCCGTCACTCCGCCCCAGACGATCCGCCCCGTGTCCCACCCCCACCGCAACCGCTCCCCGTCCCGCGCCACCCGCAACGGCCCCACCATCAGATACACCAGCCACATCCCCGTCAGCTTCCCCGCCGCCAGATGCCCCAGCTCATGGATCACCACCGCCGCCAACCCCGCCACCGGCAGCGCCGCCACTGCCGCCAGCGCCTCCGTTGACCGTAGCCCCGGCCCCTCGTGCAGCCACCACGCAATCCCAACTCCCGCCGCCACACCGATCAGCCGCGAACCCGCACTCCGCTTCCGTTCCGCCATGCGTCCCGCTATTCTCCCTACCCGCCCAGCCCCGTCAGCTTTTTCAACGACGTGTCCACCATCGCCGGCACCAGTGTCTCGGAGAACCCGGCCAGGATGCACAGCATCACCAGCATCCAGAACTCGTCCGCCGTCCGCCGCAGCGTCTCCCGGATCACGTACGTCTCTCCTCCCGCCGCCGCCAGTCCCACGTTCTCCATCCATCGCTGGTCCGCCTGCGTCCAGTGCGATGCCGCCCCCGGCTGGTACGCCGTCTTCACCTGTCCGCGGAACTTCTCCATCACCGGCGCCACCGCGCTCTCTTCGATGCCCGCCGCTTTCGTAATGTACCGGAACGAATCGGCCGCCCGCTCGATCTCCTCCCGCGTCGCCTCCGCGTCCAGCAGCCGCTGGCTCGTCCCCGGCAGCATCCCCGAACTCAATGCCACGAACAGGACGAATGCCGACACCGCTCCTATCAATCCCCGCGAGATCGGATACGTCCACCGGCTCACCTCCCGCAGCACCGGCAGTGACGCATCTCCCACTGTGCGCCGGTTCCCCAGCAGCCAGGTGAACGATCCGCCTACCCATCCGGCCGCCAGCGCCAGGCACACTCCCTCCAGCCGGCTCAATCCCTCGCTTCGCAAGGTGCCCACCAGCACCAGCAGCGTTCCCATCGCCAGCAGCAGCGATAGCAGGCTCAGCAGCAGCACCTTCCCCCGGTAGAATGTCTCCTGCCGCAGCCGGGAGTAGAAGCTCTGCCGCGCTTTCAGGATCTCCACCAGCACCGCCCGCATCTCGGCCTCCGGCCCCTTCGCCGCCACCGCTTCGGCCTCCTGCGTCCACGCCCGGTGCGTCTCCGCATCCGCCGCCGCCCACAGGTTCCCGTCCGTCTTCAGCGCCGTCCGCAGTGCCATCTGCAACTCCACCGCCGATGTCAGCGCCCCCGCCTTATCTAACTCCTTCCTGTAAATCTCCGGCCAGTCCGGGCACCGGTCCGCATCCTCGCCCAGCGCCGCCCATCGCTGCCGCCGCATCTCCCCCTCACCGGGGATCAGGTCCAACGGATCGGACACAAACGCGTCAAACCATTCCTTGATCATTTCGGTTTCTCCTCATCCCCTTGGTCAAACCACTCCGACAGCCAGCTATAGACTGTCATAAATCGCTCCCGCAAACGCAACCGCCCCGCATTCGCCCGGATGTTACTCCGGATCAACTTCACCAGATACCGTGGGAACCGGAAGCACAGCCGCGCCCCGTAGTAGCCTGGCACCCCCAGCGCCGCCAGGCTCCACGCCGGGTATGCCCACAGCACCCCCGCCAGCGGGAACAACAGGAATCCGAGGATCAGCAACAGCACCGCCAGCCCGGCAATTACCCACAACCAGAAGCTCCAGTGGTTCATCGTCGTCGCCACCTGTTCGGCGGTTGCGATCGATGCCCACTGCAGCGGTCCCAGCGGACTTGCCAGCTTGATCCGGCTCGAATGCAGATGGATTAACTTCAGCTCTCCCGCCAGCGCCGCCGCCGTGCCCCCGTGCAGGCTCCGCAGCCGTTCCGCGTTCCGTGTCACGTCCTTCACCAGGCTTCCCAATACCTTCATCGTGTAGGTCATGTAAACGTACAGGGCCAGCATCAGCGGCAGTTGGTACGCCGCTTTGTTTTCGGCCTTGTAGAGCAGGATATTGGCAGGGAAGAGCAGATACGCCGCCAGCAGGGCCTGGCCGAAAGCATTCGAATGGCTCTCCATCGCCCGCAGCGTCTGATCTTCGTACCGCCTCCGGTACTCCTCTACCAGCTTTCGTTCATCCACCGGCCCCCTCGCTGTTGAAGCCATTCGCGTCCTCCCCCCGTATAAGCGGAAATCGCGGCTGGCGCATGACAAATACTTTCTCCGTGTCCTCCCAGCTACACTACCCCTATAGGGCCGTCGCCCACCTAGACATCGGAGTAAACTGGAATCTCGCTGCATGAGCTGGTATTACGCAGTCAACGGACAGCAGGCCGGACCGGTGGAGGACGCTGAACTGCAACAGCTTCTGGCCTCCGGCGCGCTCACCCCCGCCACCCTCGTCTGGCGGGCCGGTATGGAGAATTGGGCCCCCTTCTCCTCCCTCGCCCCCGCGGTCCCCACCGAAACCTGCGCCCACTGCCGCCGCCCCGTCGCCGCTTCCCTCACCCTTCCCCTTGCCGCCGGGCCCATCTGCCCGGCCTGCAAACCCCTCGTCCTGCAACGCGTCCGCGAAGGCCTCGCCCCCCTCCCCTCCGCCACCCGTTTTGCCGGCTTCTGGATCCGCTTCGTCGCCCGCCTCATCGATAACACCATCACCTCCATCGGCGGCTACATCTTCCAGATTCCCCTCCTCTTCGTCATCGCCCGCGCCGAGAAAGGCGGACCCTCCGAACTGCCCCTCATCCTCGGCCTCGGCGCCCTCGCCCTCGTCATGAGCATCGCCGTCGCCGGTTACTACGAAGCCTGGTTCCTCACCCGCAAAGGCGCCACCCCCGGCAAAATGATCCTCGGCCTCAAGGTCGTCCGCGCCCGCGGCGGCCGCATCGGCTGGGGCCTCGCCACCGGCCGCTTCTTCGCCTATATGCTCAGCGGCTTCACCCTCTACATCGGCTACATCATGGCCGCATTGGACGAGGAAAAACGCTCCCTCCATGACCGCATCTGCGATACCCGCGTGGTCTCCGAAAGTTGATCCATGGGTTACGCCTCCTGCGGTTCCTGCTCCGCTCTCATCCCCTCCTCCAATTGGAATCAGGACTTCCCCGTCCCCTGTCCCGCCTGCGCCGCCGACGTCTCCGTCACCGTCTTCCCCGCCGCCCTCCACCCGCCCCAGGCCGTGCTTCCCGAACAGATCGTCACCGGCCAGGAGGCCGGCTGCTACAACCACGCGTCCCACCGCGCCGTCGCTGCCTGCGACTCCTGCGGACGCTTCCTCTGCGCCCTCTGCGATATCGATACCGCCCCCGGCCACATCTGCCCCGCCTGCTTTGACCGTCTCGACGACGTCACTCTCCGCGAACGCGTCAACTACGACTCCATCGCCCTCGCTCTCGTCACCCTCCCCATGCTCCTCTGCTGGCTTCCCATCGTCACCACCCCCGCCGCCCTCTTCTTTGCCTTCAGGTACTGGGACCATCCCTCGCCCCTCTTCCCCCGCTCCCGCTGGCGCCTCTGGCTCACCATCGCCATCGCCATCGGCCAACTCGCCCTTGTCGCCGCATTCATCCTCTTTTTTCGCGCTACCAGCGGCGGAGGTTCCTCATGAGCCGTCTCCTCCTGCCCCGCGAGCGCGGCCTCGTCCGTTTCGCCGAACTCCGGCTGGAGGGTGACGCCCTCCTCACCGTCCACTCCACCCGCATCTCGGACCGTTACGCCCGCTACCGCCTCCGCGATATCCAGGCCATCGTCCTCACCGAACATCCCCTCTGGAACGGCTGGCGCGCCGCCTGGCTCGGCGTCTCCGCCTTCCTCACCCTCATCCTCGCTGTCTTCCCGCCCCGTCTGTGGAAGCTCTGGGCTCTCTTCCCCGGCTTCTTCCTCCTCTGGGCCATCACCCATCTCGCCCGCGGCCCCCGCTGCCGCCTCGTCCTCCACACCGCCGTCAGCACCGTCACCATTGAGGCCGTTCGCACCATGCGCCAGGCCCGCGTCGCCGTCCCGGAACTCCGCCGCCTCATCGAATCCGCCCAGGGCCGCCTGGCCGCCGACGGCCTCACCGTCACCGCCATGCCCCACGCGGCAGAGCCCGCTCCCCCGCCCAACCACTCCCCCCTCCTCCTCTACTGCCTCTTCGCCGTCCCCTTTATTCATTCCCTCATGCTTGCCGGCTTCTACTTCGCCGGCCGCCTCGAAGACGCCTTCGGCATCTCCGGCACCATCCTCTTCGCCGAAGTCCTTATGGGTACCCTCGCCGCCCTCCGCTGGCGCTCCTCCGGCCCCGCTGTCACCGTCGTCGCCTCCCTCATCGCCTTGCTCGCTCTCTTCGATGGCGGCTTCCTCGCCTACTCCATCGTCAAGTCCTTTGGCGGATTCTTTGAGGCCGTCTCCCGCGCCGGCGTCAAGCCCACCGCCATCGAATGGCTCTGGATCAAGGAGCAGTCCGTCGCCCGCGCCTCCTGGCATGTACTCGCCGGCGCCGCCGGCTGGGCCGCTCTTCTCCTCACCCGCCGGGAGCAGACGTGAACCCCGCGCTCTCCCGCCAGCGCTGCTGGACCCACCCCCAGCGCGAGGCCGTCAGCCGCTGCCCCTCCTGCCGCCGCTTCTACTGCCGCGAATGTGTCACCGAGCATGACCGCCAGCTCCTCTGCGTCGCCTGTCTCGCCAACCTTTCCACCAACACCGCCCCGCCCTCCTCCACCCGCTGGCTCCTCTGGTCGGCCGCCGCACTCCTCGGCCTAGCCCTCTCCTTCTCCCTCTTCTATGCCTCCGGCCGCTTCCTCCACCAGTTGCCCTCGTCCTGGACCGGCGCCCCGGAGGGAGGCCAGTGAAGAAGTCCCGCGCCAATGAGCCCGGCGGCATCTGGGTCCTCGAAGAGGCCACTGGCCTCCTCCGCGCCCTCCCCTCCCGCAGTTGGATCCTCTTCCTCCTCGGCACCCTCCCCTTCACCTGGCTCGCCATCGACTTCACCCTCCAGATGAGCCGCAGCGCCTTCGGCGCCGAACAACTCCCCGCCTATAGCCTGCTCCTCGCCCTCCTCTACCTCGTCAAACACACCGCCCAGGCCCTCTTCGCCCGCGAATGCCTCTGCCTCCTCCGTGGCGAACCCCTCTCCCTGCCCTCCGCCGCTCCCCTCCTCCGCCTTGCCCTCGTCCAGTCCTTCTTCCAACCCCTCCGCCCCCTCGTCCTCCCCGTTGCCTCCATCGCCATCATCCCCTTCCCATGGGCCGTCGCCTTCCTCCGCAACGTCCCCCTCTCGGCCGCCGCCGCGCCCCGCGGCTTCGTCCGCGACGCCTGGCGCCTGGCCCGCTCCGATACCCGCGCCCACTCCGTCGCCCTCACCATCCTCTTTCTCGCCGGCCTCCTCCTGTTCGTCAACCTCCTCGCTCTCTGGTTCGTCGTCCCCATGCTCCTGCGCTCCTTCTTCGGCCTCCAGACCGAGTTCGCCCGCCTCGCCGGCAACCTCCTCAACACCACCACCTTCACCGTCACCGCCATCCTCACCTTCGCCGCCCTCGAACCCGCCTCGGCCGCCCTCGCCGCCGTCCGCTCCTTCTACGCCGGCGCCCGCGCCGGCGGTGACGACCTCCGCGGCGCCCTCCGCCGCCTCGCCGCCGGGCTCGTCCTGGTCGCCGTCCTCACCGCCGGCGCCGCCCCCGCCCAGCCGCCCGTCGATCCCCAACGCCTCAACCAGAGCATCGATGATGTACTCCGCGAGCCCGAATTCGCCTGGAAAGTCCCAAAAAACGAACCCGCCGGAGACGCCTCCTGGCTCCGCGATCTCTTCCAATCCATCGGCCGCTTCTTCGAGTGGCTCCTCGATCTCTACAAGAAGATCTTCGGCCCGGATCCCACCGCCGCCAATCCCGGTGACGCCAACTGGAGCGTCAACCCCGTTCTCCTCCGCTGGGCCATGATCGCCGCCGGCCTCCTCGCCGCCGCCTGCCTTGTCTGGCTCTATCTCTCCCGCCGCCGCTCCGCGCCCGAGGCGGACGCCCCAGCCCCCGCCGCCGCCGTCCCGCCCATCGACATCGCCGACGAAAACCTCTCCGCCGCCCAGCTCGTCGAGGACGAATGGCTCCGCCTCGCCGACGAACTCGCCGGCCGCGGCGACTTCCGCTTCGCCATGCGCGCTGTCCACCTGGCCGGCCTCCGCTACCTCGGCGAGAAGGGCTGGATCACCCTCCAACCCGCCAAGACCGGCCGCGAATACGGCCGCGAACTCGCCCGCCGCCTCCGCGACATCCCCGCCGCCCTCGATGGCTACGGCCGCGGCCTCCGTCAGTACGAGGGCGTCTGGTACGGCTTCGGCACCGCAGGGCCCGATACCTACCGCGCCCTCCGCGCCGAATGGGAGGACATGCGCCGCCATGCGTAAGCTCATCCCCTTCCTCCTGCTCGCCGCTTTTCTCGCCCTGCTCATTCCCCGTATGCTCCAGTCCATGGCCCAGAGCGCGGCCTATCCCGAATGGTCCACCCACCGCTCGGACCCGCTCGGCGCCAAGGTCCTCTTCCTCGCCCTCCAGCGCACTCCGGGCCTCACCGTTACCCGCAGCTATGAGCCCTGGCGCGAGCTGCGCCCCACCCGCGCCATGTATGTCTTCCTCGGCGCGCCGCCCCGCTTCGGCAAGGAGAAGGAGCCCATGGAGAAGCTTCTCGCCGCCGGCGGCGTCGCGCTGCTCGCCCTGCGCCCCGCTTCGGCCAAATCCGGCGCGCGCACCGAGGAATTCGGCTACCTCCAGCAGTACGGCAAAGGTCTCGTGCTGAAGGACCCCGCCTGGTCCTGCCTCGCCGGTTCCCGCGAGGACTGCGCGCTCGCCGAACTGCCGCTCGGCCGCGGCCGCCTCCGCCTGCTCGCCGACGCCGCGCCGCTCCGCAACGGGGACCTCCACCAGAACCGGCAGACCGCGCTGCTCGCGAAGGTCTTCTCCGCCGGCCTGCCCGTGGTCTTTGAGGAGTCCCATCTCGGCGTCGCCGATACCGGCGGCGTCGGCGTGCTGCTCAGCCGCTACCGCCTTTTCCCGCTCATCGGCCTGCTGCTCGCCGCGGCGCTGCTGTTCGTCTGGCGCAACGCTGTCTCCGTCCTGCCCCCGCGCGAGCCCGTCTCGCCCGGCATGGCCCCGCAGCCGGCCGCCTCCCTCCGCACACTTCTCGCGCAGCGCGTCCCGCCCTCCCGCCTGCTCGATACGCTCGTCGAGGAGTGGAAACGCTCGCTCCCTCTTCTGCCCTCCTGGCATCGCGGCCGCGCCGCCGAACTGGACGCCGCGCTCGAACGCGCCCGCCTCCACAAGGACCCGCGCCTCGGCTATGAAGAACTCCGGGCCGCCATTCGCTCCCGAAAGGTTTCGTCATGACTCTCGAACAAATGCAGCAGGCGCTGGCCATGGTCCGCGCCGAGATTCATCAGGTGGTCATCGGCCAGGAGCAGGCCGTCGATCATGCTCTCATCGCCATCCTCTGCGGCCAGCATGCGCTGCTCGAAGGCGTGCCCGGCGTCGCCAAGACGCTGCTGGCCCGCACGCTCGCCACCGTCATGGGCGGCAGCTTCCAGCGCATCCAGTTCACCCCGGACCTGATGCCGGCCGACATCACCGGCACCTTCGCGCTGACCCCCGGGGCCGAAGGTCAGGGGATGACGACCAAGT
>CAZWDD010000031.1:15418-27170 GCA_964632345.1 uncultured Solibacteraceae bacterium
TGGGCGCGCCCATTTTGGTCGAGGACGACAAGGGCCAGCGCCACCTGCGTTTTCAGCCCGGGCCGGTGTTCGCCAGCGTGCTGCTGGCCGACGAGATCAACCGCGCGCCGGCCAAGACCCAGTCCGCGCTGCTCGAAGCCATGCAGGAGCGCCAGGTCACCATCGACCGCACCAGCTACCCGCTGCCGCAGGGCTTCACCGTCTTCGCCACCCAGAACCCCATCGAGTTTGAAGGCACCTACCCGCTCGCCGAAGCGCAGAAGGACCGCTTCATGCTGAAGATCCGCATGCCGCTGCCGGGCCGCGACACCGAACTCGAACTGGCGCACCGCATGTTGTCCGGCGACGCGCCGGAAAAGCGGCTGGTCTCCGGATCGGTGCGCGCGCTGCTGTCGGAGGAGTGGCTCGCCGCGCTGCGCGCGGCGCTCGACCAGGTGCGGATGCGCGAGGAGCTGGTGGGCTACGTGCTCGACGTGGTGCGCCGGACGCGGCAGGAAGAAAGCGTGCTGGTGGGCGCCGGGCCGCGCGCGACGCAGAGCCTGCTCGGCGCGGCCCGCGCCCATGCCGCGCTCGCCATGCGCGACTTCGTCACGCCCGATGACGTCAAGGCCATGGCCGCGCCCGTGCTGGAGCATCGCCTGATCCTGCGGCCGGAGTTCGAAGTGGAAGGACTGACGGTGGAGGAAGCAGTGAAGAAGATCCTGGCGAGCGTGCCGGTACCGGCATGATCCGGCCGGCCCCGGCGTCGATCTGGCTCGTGGCGCTTCTTGGCGCGCCATTGGGAATCGCGGTCGGGGTGTGGCGGGTGGGTTTGTATGTGGCCGGCGTCGCGCTGCTGCTCGTGGGGGTGGCGGCGGGCGTGGTTGGGTGGGCGGGGCGGGGGCGGTTGGCGGGTTTGGCGGCGGAGGCCGGCGGGGATGGGCAGTTGGCGCAGGGCAGGGAAGGCGCGCTGGCGGTGCGGCTGCGGAAGCCGGCGGCGCTGGCCGCGCGGGGCGTGGCGGGGCTGGCGCTGCCGCCGTCGTTCGATTGCGCGCACGAAGAGCTGCCGCTGACACTCGCCGCCGGCGCCACCGATTATGCGCTGGAATGGCGCGTGACCGCGCGCGAGCGCGGCCGCTTCCCGCTGGACCGGCTGCACGTCGGCCTGCGTTCGCCGCTCGGGTTGTGGGACTGCGGCGCGGCGCTGCCGCTGGCGCTGGAGGCCGCCGTCTTCCCCGACGCCGGCCGCTACGGCAGCCTGCTGGCGCGGGTTCGCGGGCAGATGGGCGCGCGCATGATGCGGCAGGTGGGCAAGGGCCGCGAGTTCGAGAAGCTGCGCGAGTACACGGCCGGCGACGGCTTCGACGAGATCCACTGGAAGGCTACGGCGCGTCGCGGCAGCCCGGTGACGAAGGTCTATCAGACGGAGCGTATGCAGGAGATCTACGCGGTGGTGGACGTGAGCCGGCTGATGGCGCGGCGGTTCGGCGACCACTCGGCGCTCGATGAGTATCTGCGCGTGGCGCTGCTGCTGGGGACGGCGGCCGAGCAGCGCGGGGACCGTTTTGGCGTGGTGCTGTTCCACCGCGAGGTGTCGCGGTTCCTGCGCGCGCGGAACGGCAAGGCGCACTACGCGGCGTGCCGGCAGGCGATGTTCGACGCGCAGCCGGAACCGGTGCCGGCCGACTTCTTCGAGCTGGCCGCGTTTCTGCGGGCGCGCGTGCCGAAGCGGTCGCTGCTATTTCTGTTGACGGCGCTCGACGAGCCGTCGGCGGCCGAGAGCCTGGACAAGGCGGCGACGCTGCTGGGGCGCCGGCATCTGCCGTATGTGGTGATGCTGCAGCCGGGCGGGGTGGCGCCGGTGCTGGCGGCGCCGCCGGAGCAGGATCTGTACGCCGGGTTGGCCGGCCATCTGCAGTGGCGCGCGCTGCGGGAGCTGGAACTGTCGCTGCGGACCCACGGCGTGCGGTTTCACATGGTGGAGCCGCGCGCGCTGGCCGCGCGCGTGCTGCACCTTTACGATGAAGTGAAACAGAGGCAACTGCTGTGATACTGGACCTGGACCGATACGTGGCCGCGGCCCGCCCGGTGTGGCAGGAGCTGGAGAAGGCGCTGGAGCATCTGGAGCAGGATCCGGATCCGGACTGGACCGTGGAGCAGACCGAGCAGTTCTACCGGCTGTACCAGATGACCTCGGCGCACCTGGCGGAGGTGCGGCATCTGACGGCCGAGCGGGAGCTGCGGGACTATCTGGAGCACCTGGTGGCGCGGAGCTACGCGCGGATCTATGTGCGGCGGAGCGAGGAGCGGCGGCTGCGGTGGTGGCAGTGGTTCACGGCGGCGTTTCCGGCAGCGGTGCGGCGGCATGCCCGGGCGCTGGCGGTGAGCGTTGCCATCTTCCTGATCGGGTCGCTGTTCGGCGCGGTGATCCTGCGGGTTGATCCGACGGCGAAGGCGGCGCTGCTGCCGTTCGGCCACGGGCAGACGACGCCGAGCGAGCGGGTGAAGCGGGAGATGGCCGAGCGAGGGCGGCGGATCAGCGAGGCGCGGGGGCGGTTCTCGGCGCAGCTGATGACGCACAACACGCAGGTGGCGTTCTTCACGCTGGGCCTGGGGATGACGTTCGGGCTGGGGACGCTGGTGCTGCTGTTCTATAACGGGGTGATTCTGGGCGCGGTGGCGCTGGACTATGTGGCCGACGGGCAGGCGGTGTTTCTGCTGGGGTGGCTGCTGCCGCACGGGTCGGTGGAGATTCCGGCGATCCTGCTGGCGGGGCAGGCGGGACTGGTGCTGGGGCATGCGCTGATCGGGTGGGGCAACCGGCTGCCGCGGCGGCTGCGGCTGCGGGCGGTGCTGCCGGACCTGGTGACGATGGCCGGGGGGGTGGCGGTGCTGCTGGTGTGGGCGGGGATCATCGAGTCCTTCTTCTCGCAGTACCATGAGCCGGTGGTGCCGTATGCGCTGAAGATCGGATTCGGGGTGGTGGAGCTGGCGGCGCTGGGGGTGTTTCTGGCGCGCGGGGGAGCGAATGAAGGCGCTGTATAACCAGTCGCAGCTGGAGCTGCGGACGCCGGAGGGGATGGAGTTCACGCTACCGCTGGCAGGGCCGGCGCCGCGGTTGATTGCGATCTGGATCGACCTGGCGGCGATCTCGGTGGCGGCGGGCCTACTGCAGAAGCTGCTGGCTGTGGCATCGATCGTGAGTGCGGACGCGGCGCAGGGGCTGATGACGGTCGGCTACTTTGCGATCTCGCTGCTGTACGGCATTTTGAGCGAATGGCTGTGGCAGGGGCAGACGCTGGGGAAGCGGCTGATGGGGATCCGGGTGATGGACCGCGACGGGCTGCCGATGCATGTGTCGCAGATTGTGGTGCGGAACATCCTGCGGCCGGTGGATATGCTGCCGGCGTTTTATCTGGCGGGCGGGGTGTCGGTGCTGTTCACGCGGCACGGGCAGCGGATCGGGGACCTGGCGGCGAACACGGTGGTGGTGCGGACGCGGCAGGTGGAGCCGCCGGACTGGCGGAAGCTGCTGGCGGGGAAGTTCAACTCGATGCTGGAGCATCCGCACCTGGCGGCGCGGCTGCGGCAGCGGGTGCCACCGGCGCTGGCGGGGGTGGCGCTGGACGCGCTGCTGCGGCGGGACGAGTTAGAAGACGGCGCGCGCGTGGAGTTATTCCGCGAGTTAGCCGGCCGGCTGCGGAAGCTGGTGGAGTTTCCGGCCGAGGCGGTGGAGGCGCTCTCCGATGAGCAGTATGTGCGGAACGCGGTGGAGATCCTGTACCGGAGCCGGTAGGGGGGCGGCTCGGGTTCCGTTGGGTTCCGCTCGGGTTACTTCTCGGGTTCCGGCCTTTTGTTTTCAGATACTTGTGGGTTGGATCGCTGTACGGGAAGTTTCTGCTGTCCCGAGCGCGGGGGCCGCGGAGGGGCTCCTCTGATTTGATTGTAAGTGGGAGGTCAAGAGGTTACGGCTGGCGGGAACGGGTAAGTGGTTTGTTATGAGTGGGAGAATGATCGGGGAGGGCTGTGATGAGCATAGACGCATTGGTGGAGTTGGTGCACTCGCCGCTCGGCAGCGACTGGCAGGAGCGGAACCAGGCGGCGTTTGACGGACTCTTCGGGGCCGGAACGGGGAGATACCCGGCGGCGGCGAAGGGTTCGTTTCGGCTACGCGCGCCCGATATCAAGCTCGATAGCGGCATCCCGTTCAGCGCCTACATCCATCCCGAAAACCCGACGTCGGGACAGTATGCCGGGCTCTCCTTTGTGCTGTTCCCGGTGGAGGACGGGCCGTGCCTGCTGGGGTTCGTGGTGGGGACGGGCGGGCTGGGCGCCGACCAGGAGGTGCTGGGGCGGCCGGGGCACGCGCGGAAGGCGCAGGCGATCTGCGCGTGGCTGAACCGGGAGTACGGGAAGGGCGGGATGGTGGCGTGGGCGAAGCAGGACCCGACGCGGACCGATATCGGAATTCCGGCTGACGTGACCGCCCGGATGGCGAACTACAAGCGGGTGTTCGACCGTTACGGGAAGGAGATGTACGCCATCTACCGGCCGACGGAGGACCGGGCGGCGACGAAGCGGGCGCTGGAGGCGTTTCTGGATGTCCTGGTGCAGGAGCGGGGCGCGCAACCGCTGGCGGGCGCGGCGAAGGAGGCGGAGGCGCTGCGGCGGGCGTGGGCCGAGCATCTGATGCCGGGGGTGGAGGAGAGAGAAGTGGCCGACCTGCTGCGGGTGCGGCGGTTCGTGGTGCTGCAGGGTCCGCCGGGGACGGGGAAGACGAAGATGGCGATGGACCTGCTGCGGAAGACATACGGCGGATGCGGACGGAGCATTCAGTTCCACCCGAACACGACGTATGAGAACTTCATCGGCGGGCTGGGTCCGAAGCTGGGCGAGGGGGAGTTCGGGCTGCAGTTCGCGCCCGCGCAGGGGTTCCTGATGCAGGCGGCGGCGCGGGCGATGGAGCAGCCGGACCGGCCGTATCTGCTGCACATCGATGAGATCAACCGGGCCGACCTGGGGAAGATTCTGGGCGAAGCGATCCTGCTACTGGAACCTAAGGAAAGCGGGCGGGAGATCGAGTTGCCGCACGATTTCGGCGCGCCGTTCGGGCGGCGATTCCGGTTGCCAGAGAACCTGCACCTGCTGGGGACGATGAACAGTTCAGACCGCAGCATTGCGATTGTGGACATTGCGGTGCGGCGGCGGTTCGCCTTCGTTTCGTTGTGGCCGCGGACGGAGGTGGTGAAGCAGCACGGATGCGCGCTGATGCAGACGGCGTTCGGGCAGTTGCTCGGGATCTTCGTGGAGCACGCAACGGACGACGCGCTGGCGCTGATGCCGGGCCACTCCTACTTTCTGGAGTCCGATGAGGAGCAGGCGAAGCGGAGCCTGCGGGTGAACCTGAAGCCGCTGCTGGAGGAGTATCTGGCGCAGGGGTATGTGAGCGGGTTTGCCGAACCGATCCGGAGTTACCTACAGTGGCTGGACGCGCAGTAGAACGGGCGGTGGCGCCGCGGGACTCCTACTGCCTAGAGCTGACGGACCATTCGACGGCCCGGGTGGCGGCGGGGGGGCTGTTCGGCGTGAGCGACCGGCGGGATGCGGCGTCAGCGGCGCGGCTGGCCGAGCAGTTCCTGGCGCGGAACCGGCCGCTGCTGGGGGAGATGAACGTGCGGGGGTGGACGGAGTACGACGGGCGGGAGGTGATGCTGGCGTTGGAGGCGGGCAGCGGCGTGGGGGCGATTCCGCTGTTTTCGCCGACGAGCGCGCGGCCGGACTATGGGCTGGTGATCCAGCCGCGGTATGCGTGGGCGGGGATCGGGCCGATGCTGGCGGAGATGGGGTGGCGGGTGGCGCCGGCGCCGCTGCGGCTGCCGCTATTGAGGCGGTCCGAACGGCGGGTGCCGGCGTGGGTGTTGTCGTCGATGATCCTGGTGCGGATGCGTGCGCTGCTCGATACGCTGGACCGGCGGTTTGAAGTGGCGAGGGAGGAACTGGCGGCGCCGCGCGGGCAGGTGGACTGGGCGGGCTACGCGACGCGGCAGCTGCCGCGGGCGCGCGTGCTGGCGCTGCCATGCGCGTTTCCGGACTTGCGCGACGACCGGCAGTTGAAGGGCGCCGTGCGGTATACGGTGGAAAAACAGATACGGTCCCTGGAGGAGCAGCGGGGACAGGGCGCGTTTGTGCACCGCCTGCTGGAGGTGGGCCGGGAGGTGGAGCGACGGGTGCGGGATGTGCCGGCCTACGTGCCCTCGCGGGGGACGATGGACGCGTGGCTGCAGAGGCCGCTGCGGGCGCAGCACTTCCTGGACGGGATCGAGGGCATCCAATGGACGGCCGAGGACCGGGGGCTGGCCGGGGTGAGCGACCTGGCGGGGATTCCGTGGCGGATGCCGATGGAGGCGTTTTTCGAGGCTTGGGTGGAGACGGTCCTGGGGCGCGTGGCGCAGCGGACCGGGGGGCGGCTGAAGGCGGGGCGGCGGCGGGAGACGGTGCAGGCGATCGAGTGGCGGCCGGGATTCCATGGCTCGCAGCGTTCGCTGGCGCCAGACTTCCGGATAGCGTACGAGGACCTGACGGTGATTGTGGACGCGAAGTACAAACGGCACTGGGAGGAGCTGCAACTGCATGGGTGGGCGCGGGCCGAGGAGCAGATGCGGGAGCAGCACCGGCACGACCTGCTGCAGGTGCTGGCCTACGGGGGATTGACGGCGGCGCGCAACGTGGTGGCGTGCCTGGCGTACCCGTGTTCGGCCGAGAAATGGGACCAACTACGCGAGCAGGGACGGCTGCACCATCAGGCGGAGATCCCGGTGGGCGACCGGATGGTGCGGCTGTGGTTGACGGCGATGCCGATGGCGCGGGCGGCGGAGGCGGTGGCGGCGCCGCTGGCCGAGGAGTTGCAGGGGCTGCTGCCGGCGGGTTGACGGCATCGTGTCCGGAATAATTCGCGTGACTTTTTCCGCGGCGAGAGCGAATGATATGACGATGACCGCGCGATTCCTCCTCCTTATCACGCTTGCGATGACGGGCCTACTGGCCGGCGGGCAGGCGGCGCCGCGGTGGCGGACGGACCTGGGCAAGCGGTCGATTGCGCTGGAGGAGTTGAAGCCGGGCGGGCCGGGCAAGGACGGGATTCCGGCGCTGAGGCGGCCGAAGTTTGAGACGGTGGCGGCGGCGGGGAAGTGGCTGAACGGGTGGGAGGCGGTGATCGTGGCGAGTGAGGGCGGGGAGACGCGCCTGTATCCGCTGCAGATTCTGCTGTGGCATGAGCTGGTGAACGACGAACTGGGCGGGGTGCCGGTGCTGGTGAGCTACTGCCCGTTGTGCAACAGCGCGGTGGTGTTTGACCGGCGGGTGGACGGGAAGGCGCACGAGTTCGGGGTGTCCGGGATGCTGCGCGATAGCGACATGGTGATGTTCGACCGGGAGACGGAGTCGCTGTGGCAGCAGATTACGGGGGAGTCGATTGTGGGCGCCTACACGGGGAAGCGGCTGCGGATGCTGCCGAGCCAGACCGTGCCGTTTGCGACGGCGGCGGAGCAGTATCCGGGGGCGAAGGTGCTGAGCCGGGAGACGGGGTATGAGCGGGCGTACGGGCGGAATCCGTATGTGGGCTATGAGTTCGGCGACCGGTTGCTGTTTCCGGTGCGGAAGCCGGCGCTGCAGGGGGCGCGGATGCTGGAGCGGCTGGTGGCGCTGCAGACGGAGAAGGAGGCGCGGGCGTATCCGTTTCTGGCGCTGCGGAAGCGGCCGGTGGTGGAGGGCGAGTTGGGCGGGGAGCGGTACGTGGTGTTTTATTCCGAAAAGGCCAAGTCGGCGCTGGACGCCGAATGGCTGGCGGCGTCGCAAGACGCAGGCGCGGTGGGGGTGTTCCGCCCGGCCATCGATGGGATGGAGCTGCGTTTCCAGGCGCGGGACGGCGGGTTCGTGGACGAACAGACGGGCAGCCGGTGGAATCTGTTGGGCGGGGCGACGGCGGGACCGCTGCGGGGCCGGCAACTGGAGCCGTTTCCGCACACGGTGGCGTTTGCGTTTGCGTGGATGGTGTTCCGGCCGGATACGGAGATTGTGCGGCCGGGGAAGAAGGGGCGGTGAGCGGTGGCGCCTACTTGCGGCCGGCGGTGCCTATTTGCGGCCGGCGGCGCCTAGGGTGAGGGTTGGGTCGGCGCCGGACCAGGTGACGTCGGCGGTGGGGCCGTAGGTGGGGAGGACGGGTTTGTCCATCAGCCGCTGGTAGACGGAGAGCTGTGTGCGGTGGTGGGCGGTGTGGAGGACGCGGCGCCAGAAGATCCAGGCGTGCTGGCGGCGGACGCCGAAGAAGTCCGTCTCCTCCATCCACCAGGCGGCGGGTTGGGCGGCGAGGAAGGCGAGGCGGGGACGGGCGAGCGCGACCAGGCGGCCGGCAAACGCGGCGGGGGCGCCTTCAGCTGGCAGGACTTCGGCGGGGGGGACTTCCGGGGCGCCGAGGAATTCGGCGAAAAAGCGGCGTTCCGAGAGCAACTGGTGTTTCAGGATCTCCAGGACCGAGGCGGATTTGGCGTGCGGGCGGAAGGCGAGATCGGCCGGGGAGAAGCTTGTCCAGAGGGCGAACACTTTGTTGGTCTCGCTGGCGTAGGTATCGAGGGCGTGCTGCAGCAGGGGTTCGGCGGCGCGGGGAATTTCGGCGTCGGGGATGGCGGTGGTTTCGTAGGTCATTGCGGGTGGGCCTCCGCGTTACTCGCGCGCCTGTTGGGCGAAGAAGTCAAACATGGGGGCGATGTGGGGGACGACGATGTTGGAGTGGCTGCCGCCGGGGACTTCGACGTATTCGATTTTGGCGCCGGCTTTGCGGCCGGCTTCGACCATGGCGCGGGACTGGGTGACGGGGACGGTGCGGTCGTCATCGCCATGGACGACGTACTGGGGGATGGCCTTGACCTTGTCCATGGCGGCGGGGTTGCCACCGCCGGCGACGGGCCCGAGGGCGGCGAAGAGATGAGGATGGGCCATGGCGATGCTCCAGGTGCCGTAGGCGCCCATGGAGTGGCCCATCATGAAGACACGTTTGGGGTCGATGGCGTACTGGCGGCGGACTTCGCCGATGACGTCGAGCACGTCGGTTTCAGCGGCGCCGCGGTACATGGAGGCCGGGGCGCGGCCCTTGGGGCAGACGACGAGGAAGCCGAGGCGTTCGGCCTCGCGCTGGAGGGCGGAGGGCTGGCCGTAGCTGTCGAACAGTGAGTTTTCATCGCCGCCCATGCCGTGGAGGGCGACGACGAGGGGGCGCGGCTGTTTGCCGTCATAGGACGCGGGGACGTAGAGGCGGTAGGGCTGGAGGGACTGATCGACGGCGGAGAGATAGGCGCGGTGCATGTCGCCCTTGCGGCCGGCGAAGGGGTCACGGCCGGCGGCGACGGCGTCGAGGATCTGGCCGGCGGCGGTGAAGAGTTTGGCGAAGTCGTGGCGGGTGGGGCTGGCCTTGCCGCGCTCGGCGGCGTCGTAGAGGGCGAGGGCGTAGGCGGCGGTGGGGTGGGAGTGCTGGCGAAGGCGTTCGCGGAGGGCGGTGGCGGCGGGTTCCAGATTCTCAACGCGGAGGGCGATGGTTTTGCGGAGCAGCTTGCGATGTTCGCCGATCTCGGAATCGCCGAGCGAGACGATGAGCTCATAGGCGCCGAGCGCCTCGCGGGGGAGAGCGACCTTCCAGCGGACAGGGAGTTTGGCGGCGTCGACTTCGACCGGTTCGCCGAGCCAGATGGGGGCGACGCCGGGGGCGAGTTGGCGCAGGGCGACGCGGGCCTTGGCGGAGGCGGGCTGGAGCGGCTTATAGAGCGGGGAGAGGGCGAGTTCGAGCTGTTGGCCGCGGTTGGCGATGGCGTCATCGACAGAGGCTTCCAGGGAGGCGGCGAGTTCGGTGGCCGGGGTCCAGGGGAAGCCGTGCATGACGGCGGTGCCGCGGTGGAGGTGGCGGATGGCGTCGCCGAAGTTACCGGCGCGGGAGGCATCGCGGGCGGCGGCGGAGAGTTGCTCGGCCTGCTGCTTCTGTTCCGGGGTGAGCGGGAGCGAGGCGCGCTGGGTGTTATAGGACACCGAGGTTCGCAGGACGAGTTCGGCATCCTGGGCGGAGAGCAACGCGGCGGCGGCGAGCAGGAGAGAGCAGCGCATGGAACAAGGCTAGCGGGGAGCGGTGTCCCGCATCAACCGGGCGACGGTGGAGGCGATCAACTCTTCGAGCTCTTCGGCGTAGGGGGCGGGGAGGCCGTACTCGTCCATGTCGTCGATGCCTTCGTAGCCGCCTTCGCGGAGGACGCGGAGGGAGGGGATATAGGAGAGCAGTTCGTTGTTGTAGCCGGCGACCCAGGTGGAGTCATGGCCGAACTCCTTCTTGAAGCGGAGGCAGTAATCGACGACGGATTCGCCGGTGAGGGCGACGAAGTTGAGGGAGGAGCCGAAGCGCCAGACCTGGATGGGGTAGGGGTGGGAGGAGGGCAGGCGGCCGTCGCGGAGGAGTTTATCGAGGAGGTATTGGACCTGGCGGCGTTTGCCGCCGCGGGCCTGGGCGAGGCGGGCTTCGAGGGCTTCGCGCGTGGGCGGGGTGCGGAAGGGAACCTGGATGACGGTGTAGGCGGTGCGAAGGGGGCCATCGACGGACTGCATGGGGGCGCGGAGGACGGCCTGAACGGCGTGGGCGAGGATGAGGCCGTAGGTGCGGGCGAGTTCGACGGCTTCGGGGGCGTCGCTGTTCATGATGCGGGGGAGTGGGTTGGCATCGCCGCCACAGCCCTGGACGAAGAGGGCGGTGACGCCGGGGTAGCGCTGTTCGAGGGCGTGCTGGGCGAAGCCGGCGTAGTCGCCGCTGATCTGGTAGCCGGAAAGGGCGGTGGTGTGGCAGGAGTAGCCGAAGAGGATCGCGCGGAGGGGGCCGCCGGGTGCGCGGATGGCGAGGACGGGAACGTCGTGATCTACAGGGCCGGGGAGCTGGCGGCCGCCGGGGCGGGCGCGGCGGCGGTTGACCGCGAAGCCGGCCAGGCCTTGTTCGAAGGAGAGTTCGGCGGGAGCGAGGTTGGCGATGGCGAGGCCGATGACTTCGACCATGCGGGAGGTGAGCCAGACGGTGTAGCGATCGACGGCGGCGCGTTGGGCGAGGTTGAGGTCGTAGTAGAGATGGAGGACCTGGCCGGTGACGGGGGCGCTGTGGTTGTGGGAGTAGTTGAGGACGATGCGTTCGCGGGGGACGCCGAACTGGCGGTGGACGCGGGAGGTGACGGCATCGATGGTGGCGAGGTCGAGGCCCTGGAGATCGCTGGTGAGGAGGACGGAGGTTTCGCCGTTGGATTCGAAGGCGGCGGCTTTGACGTAGATGTCCTGGTGGACGCCCTGGGTGGGTGGGGGGGGGCGGGGGTCGCGGGAGAGCCTGCTGGGCTCGGGGGGGGTGGCCAGCAGCTTCGCGGCGCCGGCACTAATGGGTGCCGGCGCCGCGAGGAGGGAACAACTGACGAGAAGGAAGAGGACCTTCATTCGCGTCAGGCTAGAAGTAGATTTTGGCCGCGAACTGGATGACGCGCATCGGGTTGCGGAGGCTGCGGATTTCGCCGTTGCGAGGACCATCGGGGATGATGGAGGCGGTGGAGGTGAAGGAGATGCCGCCGGGCTGGCCGAAGTTCGGGGTGTTCAACAGGTTGAAGAACTCCGAACGGAACTGGATGCGGCCCTGTTCGCCGAGGAACCCGAGCTTCCAGTTCTTGTAGATGGAGAAGTCCATGATGCGGCCGCCGGGGCTGACCATGGCATC
>CAZWDD010000032.1:0-26892 GCA_964632345.1 uncultured Solibacteraceae bacterium
GCGAGAATTGATCACCCGCGTCTTCACACCGGGCGAGCAGGAGCAGATCCTGCATGGTCTGGAGGCAGAGCAGCAAGCGAGATTCTTCGAGCTGTGGACGCTGAAGGAGGCCTACAGCAAAGCAAAGGGCTTGGGGTTATCACTGCCCTTGCAGAGCTTTTCGTTTCAACTCGACGGTGACGGTATAGCGCTGCAGACGGAAGACGATGCCGCGGGATGGCAGTTCGAACTGCATCCCAATGGCGTGTTCCGCATCGCGCTGGCCGCTCGGAATCGGAAGCGTACTCCGTGGAGGTCGGAATGGCGCGAATTTGTACTACCGCTCGATCGATAGCCCGTAGCTGCTGACGGTGCGCTCCTGATCCAGCGTCACCTGCAATAACCTCTTCTCGCTGGGCAGCCAAATACGCTCGAATCCGTCGCGCCCGCGCAGGATCCTGGCGAGGGTTCTGGCATTGTGCGGACCGACATAGTCATCGAGCGCGTCGATCCGCCCCAGCACGCTTCGGAACACGCCACGAAGATACCAGCCGAACGATACTCTCAATGGATGCGGCGCTACCCTCCTTGGCGCGGTCGAATCCAACGGCAACGTTGCCGAAACGCATCGTAGTCCGCAGCAGCAAGCGCAACAAGATCATCGGAGGACCAGGCAGCGGCCGCGTCCAAAACCGTCGCAACTCCCAATTTGCGCTGGAGCCCGCCCGCCGCGGGTTCATCATAAGAGCATCAGATATGCTGCACGGCCTAAAGCTGCTCCTACCTGCTCTCATCCCCTCGTGGAATTTCTTCGACACAATCGCGCCGTCGCCCCGTATCGAATATGCGTTGCTCGATGACCCCCACGCCGCCGCCGCGTGGCGGGAGTTTCGCCCCCGGCCCGCGCACCTTTCGTTCGGCCAGATGCTGCTGCGTATGGTCTGGAACCCACGCTGGAACGAGTCACTCTATTTGGTGAGCTGCGCGGAACAGCTGATGGCGAACCCGACCGCACATCGCGAGCGCGAAATTATGGAACGCATAAAGGCCGAAAACGCGGATGCATCCGTGCCCTGGCTGCAATTCCGGCTGGTTTTCGTGAGCAGGCAAGGCGAGGGCACGCGCAAAGACATCGCCTTCACTTCGCCCGTCTACCGCACGGGGGCCGTGTGAGCCTCGATTACGCCGTACGTTGCACCGAGATGTGGCTCGCCTTCGCCTTGCTGCAGCAAAGCGCCGAGCATCTATGCATTGCGCGAGAGCGCCTGCTGTTCCTGCCGCGCATCGCCCTCAGCCTGCTGCTGATGGCGGGTTTTGCCGCCCCGTGGATTTGCCTCGCGCTGCTGATCCACGCGCTGTTCATTCTGAAACGTTTTGATGGGCCCTATAACGGTGGCAGCGACCGCATGGGGTTGCTTATCCTGAGCTGCCTTTGCCTGGTGCATTTCATGCCGTCGCTGCGGCTGAGTGAGGCAGCGTTCGGCTATCTGGCGCTGCAGGTGCTGCTGTCGTATTTCATCGCCGGCTGGGTGAAAATCGCCAACCCCGAATGGCGTACGGGCCGCGCCTCGCGTGATGTTCTGCTGTTCTCCGCCTATCCGGCGAGTGAGAGCTTCCGGGCAGGTGCGAACTGGCCGCGCTCCATGTGCCTCGCCTCCTGGGCGGTCATGCTGTTCGAGCTGTTTTTCCCCCTCGTCATCCTGTCCCCGAATCTGCTCGTCATCGGCCTTACTCTCGCCGCGTTGTTTCACTTCGTCAATGCCTGCCTTTTCGGCCTCAATCGTTTCTTCTGGTTCTGGCTCGCCGCCTATCCGTCGCTACTCTGGCTGCAGCAGCGCCTGGGGACAGGTCGGTAGGCCGATAGCAGCGCGATGCACAGGAATATGTGCCGTAGCCGCATCCTTAGTGACAAATCTGCCACCTCGCCTTCATATCACCTGGTGCAACGAAGAACTGGAGTTCGCGTCCGAACGCACGCCAGGCAAACGGATGGTCCGCCTCCGTGCGTTTCCGATCTTGACACTAGACGCAGTCCCCACCCATCGCTCCCGTGTGCCTCACTCTTGATGAACTCTTCAAGCGTGAGGCCGCATCTCCCCTCGCCTCAACCACTCCGTTAGCAGGCGTCGCCCGAACCGCCCCCATCTCAGCAGTAGTAAAATACCGCCTGCGATGAAACAACAGCTCCGGTTCGCGCTACTTGCCTGGACTCTCCTCCTATCCCGCAGCGCACCGGCCCAGCCCCACCAGCGCCAGTTCCTCGATCGCTACTGCATGAACTGCCATAGCAATGCGGCGAAGATGGGCAGCCTCAGTCTCGACGCCTCCAGCCTTCCCGCGCCCGCCGCCGCTCCGGCACTGTGGGAAAAGATCATCCGCAAAGTACGCACCGGCGTCATGCCGCCGCCCAACGCGCCCCAACCCCCGCCCGCGGAGCGTCGCACCCTCCTCGCCGCACTGGAATCTTCCCTCGATGCCGTCCCGCTCAACCCCGGCCGCACCGAATCCCTCCGGCGCCTCAACCGCACCGAGTACCAGAACGCCATCCGCGACCTCCTCGCCGTCGACATCGACGCCACCGCGCTCCTGCCTGCCGACGAGAGCGGCCACGGCTTCGACAATGTCAACGTCGGCGATCTCTCTCCCTCCCTCCTCAATCGCTACATCTCGGCCGCACAGAAGATCAGCCGCCTCGCCGTTGGCAGCAGTCAGTCCGGACTCCAAAGCGAAACCATCGGTCTCCGTGCCGATCTCACCCAGGAAGACCACCTCCCCGGCTTGCCCCTCGGCACCCGCGGTGGCATGTCCGTCCCCTACTCTTTCATTCAGGACGGCGAGTACGAAATTCAGGTCCTCCTTGCTCGAGATCTCACCGGAACCATCAGCGGCCTCCGCGACTCCCGCGAGCACCAACTCCTCCTCCTCATCGATCGCCAACCCGTCCATACCTTCACCGTCTCCCGCGCCGCGCTCGGCGATCAGATCCTCAACGAGAAAGAACTCAAAACCCGCATCCCCGTCAAAGCGGGTCCGCACACCATCTCTGTCACCTTCGCCAAGGAAGGCTCCTCGCTCGCCGATGCCACTCGCCAGCCGCCCGAGTCCCGCTTCAACGACCGCCGCTATCCCCGTACCGTCCCCGCCGTCGACCAGGTCGCAATCACCGGCCCCTTCTCTCCCCAGGGGGCCGGCGACACGCCGAGCCGCCGCCGCCTCTTCGTTTGCCGCCCCGCCAGCCGCGCCGAGGAAGACCGCTGCGCGGCAACCATCCTCTCCACCCTCATGCGCCGCGCCTTCCGCCGTCCCGTCCCCGCCGCCGAAGTGCGGGAGCAGTTGGCCTTCTTCCGTAAGGGCCGCGCCCAGGGAGATTTTGACGCCGGCATCGCCATGGCCGTCGCCGCTGTGCTCGCGAACCCCAAGTTCCTCTTCCGCGTCGAAACAGATCCTCCGAGGGGCGGTGTCTACCGGGTCAGTGATCTCGAACTCGCCTCCCGCCTGTCATTCTTCCTTTGGAGCAGCATCCCGGACGATGAACTGCTCGACGCTGCCGTCAAAGGCGTCCTCAGCCAGCCCGCCGAACTCGAACGCCAGACCCGCCGTATGCTCGCCGACCGCCGCTCGGAAAACCTCGCCACCAACTTCGCCGGGCAGTGGCTGCGGCTCCGCAACATCGACTCCGTCATCCCCAGCGGCAACCTCTTCCGCGACTTCGACGACAACCTCCGCCAGGCCTTCCGCAAGGAAACCGAGCTGTTCTTCGATAGCATCGTCCGCGAGGACCGTAGCATCCGCACCTTTCTCAAGTCCGGCTACACGTTCCTCAACGAGCGCCTCGCGAAGCACTACGGCATCCCCGGCATCTACGGCAGCCGCTTCCGCCGCGTCACGCTCCCGCCCGGCAGCCGTCGCGGCGGGCTCCTCCGTCAGGGCAGCATCCTCTCCGTCACCTCCTATGCCACGCGGACCTCCCCCGTCCTCCGCGGAGTGCTGGTCTTGAAGAACATCATCGGCGCACCCCCGCCCGCGCCGCCTGCCGCCGTGCCGCCGCTCGACGAAGGCACCATGGCCGCCAACCTGCCCATGCGCCAGCGCCTCGCGGCCCACCGCAATAACGCCGTCTGCGCCAGTTGCCACCGCACCATTGACCCGGTCGGCTTCGCGCTCGAAAACTACGACGCCATCGGCCGTTGGCGCAGCGTCGAAGTCGAGGATCAGCCCGTCGATGCCACCGGCGCCATCCCCGGCGAGCCGGAGTTCCAAGGCGTCGATGGCCTCGAAGACGCTCTCCTCCTCCGCACCGAACTCTTCGCCTCAACCCTCACCGAAAATCTGCTCACCTTCGCACTCGGCCGCGGCGTCGAATCCTACGACGCGCCCGCCGTCCGCAAAATCGTCGCCGCCGCCGAACGCAACGATTACCGCTTCTCCTCGATTATTCTGGGAGTGGTCAACAGCGCGCCCTTCCGCATGCGGCGCGCCGAACCGCTCGCAGCAGCCAGGAATTAGAGAGTCCCCATGACCTTTCTCACCAAAAAGGCGATTCCCCGCCGGGCCCTTTTGCGGAGCGCGCAGTCCGCCCTTGCGCTCCCCCTGCTTGACGCCATGATTCCCGCCGCCACCGCCTGGGCCCAGACGCCCGCCAAGCCCGTGCGCCGGCTCGGCTTCGTCTTCATCCCCATGGGCTGCGATCAGGACCGTTGGACGCCCCCCGGCCCAGGCGGCCAGCTCGGCGAACTGTCTCCCATCCTCAAGCCCCTCGAGCCCGTGAAAAGCCACGTCTCGGTCATCACGAATCTGCGTCTCCCCAACGCCTACCCGGGTACCCACGATACCTCCAACTCCGCCTTCCTTAGCGCCTCCCAGGCCAAGCACACCGAAAGCTCGGATTACTTCTCCGGCATCACCGTCGACCAGATTGCGGCCGCGGAGATGGGCCGCGAAACGCAGGTGGCTTCCCTGCAACTGGCCATGGACTTGAACCCGCTGGCCGGCGTCTGCAACAACGGCTACTCCTGCGTCTATCAGAACTGCCTCTCCTGGTCCTCGCCCACCACGCCGCTGCCTTCGGAGGCCCACCCCCGCGTTGTCTTTGAGCGCCTGTTCGGCGAGGGCGGTAACGCCGGCGCGCGTCGGGCCGCGCTGCAGAGTCGGGCGAGCCTCCTCGATGCGTTCACCAGGGAAATCTCGCGCTTCCGCCAGCGCGTCTCCCCCGCCGACGGTGTTCGCCTCGAGCAGTACCTCGATAGCGTCCGCCAGGTGGAGCGCGAGATCGAACGCGCCGAACTCGCCGCGAAGGACAACAAGACGCCAGACCTCGAACGGCCCGTCGGCGTCCCTGCCGCCTTTGCCGATCATGCCAGGCTCATGTTCGACCTCCAGATCCTCGCCTTCCAGGCCGACATCACCCGCGTCATCGCCTTCCAGTTCACCCGCGAACAGAGCAACCGCACCTACCCCGAAATCGGCGTCCGCGACCCGCACCATCCCACCAGCCACCACGGCAACGATCCGTACAAAGTGGCGCAGATTGCCAAAATCAACACCTATCACGTCAGCCTTTTCTCCCAGTTCCTCGAGCGCATGAAGGCCACTCCCGACGGCAACGGCTCCCTCCTGGACCACTCGGTTTACCTCTACGGAAGCGGCATGGGCAACCCCAGCCTCCACGACCACGAAAATCTGCCCATTCTCGTCGCCGGCGGCGCCGCAAGCGGTCTCAAGGGCGGTCGCCACATCCGCTACGCCAAGCCGGCGAACCTCGCCAATCTCCACCTCACGCTCCTCGATCAGGTCGGCGTCCATCTCGATTCGTTCGTCGACAGCACCGGCAAGGTCGAGGACCTTTTTCGCCGGGTAGATATCGCCTAAGGAGTGCCACCGGTCATGAAGCTCTTCGGACTCGCTCTCCTCGCCTCTTGCCTCTCGGCAAACTCTCTCCCCATGCTTGCCGATGCCGCCGAACGCGCCGATAACGCCGCCGTCGAGAAGCTCATCCGGGAAGGCGCCGACGCCAACGCGGCCCAGGTCGACGGGACAACCCCGCTCCACTGGGCCGTGCATCACGATAACCCCTCCATGACCGCGGCTCTCCTCCGCGCCGGGGCCAGGGCGAATGCCCTCAATCGCTACGGCATGCCGCCGCTCGCCCTCGCCTGCGCGCAGGGCAGCGCGGCCATCGTCAAACTGCTGCTCGATGCCGGGGCCGATCCGAACGCCACTCTCAAGGGCGGCGAAACGATGCTCATGTTAGCCGCACGGGCAGGCAATCTCGAAGCCGTCAATGCACTCCTTGCCCGCGACGCCCGGCCCGAAGCCCGCGAACGTCTCGGGCAGACGGCCCTGATGTGGGCCGCCGCCGAAGGCCACACCGCAGTGGTCCGCTCCCTCCTCGCCGCCGGCGCCTCCACCGCGGCCACCGTCGATTCCGGATACCCACCCCTGTACTTCGCCATCCGGAACGGTCATCTGGAGACCGTGCGACTCCTGCTCGCGTCCGGGGCCGGCGCCAACGCCGCCATCGAACGGCCCGAGCCTACCTCCCGGCAGAGCGCCGGAGCCAGACGCGCCGCCATGAACCGGCCCCCCATCACCCCCCTCGCGCTCGCCGTCCAGAACGGACACTTCGAACTGGCGATCGCCCTCGTCGACGCCGGCGCCGATCCCAACGACACCCGCAGCGGCTTCACCCCCCTGCACATGCTCCCGGGCGTCCGGAAGCCCGACGCGAGTGACATGAGTGACCCCGCCCCCGTCGCAGGCCAGGGCCGGCTCACCAGCGCCGCCTTTGTCCGCGAAATCGTCAAGCGCGGCGCCAACGTCAATTTCCGCCTCCCCAAGGGCGCGCCGAAACAGCCGGCCACCTCCTCGAGCGTCGCATCTGAAGGGGCAACCCCGTTCCTGTTCGCCGCCGACCGCGGCGATGTCCCGCTCATGCAGTTGCTGCTGTCCCTCGGCGCCGATCCGAACATCCCCAACGCCGCCGGCACAACGCCGCTGCTGGCCGCCGCCGGTGTCGGTACCAACGAACCCCAGGAGGAGGCGGGCGAGGAAGCCGAGGCGCTGGAGGCCGTCAAGCTCCTGCTCGATCGCGGCGCGGACATCAACGCCGTCGATCAGAACGGCGATACGGCGATGCACGGCGCCGCCTATGCTATCAGTCCTCTGGTCGTGCAGTTGCTCGCCGCCCGCGGCGCGGATCCACAGGTCTGGAAGAACCCGAACAAAGCCGGCGGTACGCCGCTCTTCATCGCCGAAGGCTACACCAGCCGCCTCCCGCGCCCCGACGCCGCAACCATCGACGCCATCACCAAACTCATGCGCGCCGCCGGCCTCTCAACCGAAGGCAAACGGCCGGAGATCATCGATCACTACGGCGTGCCCCCGGCCGCCCAGGTGAAGTAGCCTCTGTCGGTCGCCAACTCCGTCGCCGCCGCTGGAGCGGCCGCCTCCCTATCACGCTCATCCAGCGGTCCATGCCTATTCACTCAGCAAAAGAGCGAGAAGCGCAGCGCCCTTTGCTCTGTCCGCGTCCGCGGTATTGTGGCCGGCCCGGACTCCTGGCACCACCGATTTCGCTAAAGCGGCCTTGGCGGCGCCGATCCACTCTCCATTCGGATCCGCTTCGTATGCCAGCCTGCAGGCCGCGGCGGACAGGCGCATCGATTGCTCCGCCGGTGCCTGGACAAACTCGGAACTCCACGAGCCGGCCAGCCGGTCCGCCTTTTTGATGACCGTCGGCTCGAATGGTGGCGCACCGGTTGTCAGCGCCTGGCGGTAGGCCGCCAGATCCTTGAGGAAGTCGGCTTCGGCTGTCGGTGTGGGGTAGTGCTCTCTCCAACGGATCGCGGTGCCTGTCGGCAGATCGAGCTGCTCGAGAAAGTGCAGATTCGCTTCAATGCGGAGCCAGGCCGGCGGGTATCGGCTGCCTTCGTTGATGGCAGGGGTGTCGGTGCCGGAGGCGCTGAGATAGTCAGCCAGCGCGCAGACATACGCCTCTCCGCAGGCTTGGCAGGCCCAGTGGTCGGCGAATAGCTCGCGCTGCCAGCGGAGCCAGTGGGGCTTGCGGAGTCCGGGAATGTCCGCGGCGGCGATGGCCTCTTGGAAACCGGCCGTGAGACGGAGATCGTCTTCGACGGCGTGGCCGGCTTCGTGCGCGATGAAAACCAGGCTCTCGGGTTGGAGCCGGTGGTGCCAGGGAAGCGTGATGAGCGGGAATGGGAAATGGCTGGCGGCGGCGGCTTCCGGCAGCGCGTCGCGCAGCGGGCTGGAGGGGTCGAGGAACAGGGCCTGATTGCGGAGGTACATCTGCGGGTCGAGCGCACCGGCAAAGACCACCAGCGGCGGAGCCTTTCCGGCGGGTTGGAGCGCGGGAAAGTAGCAGTCGTAGGCGAGTTGATCGGCTTGCTTCAGGAAGTCCCGGAACAACGCTTCGGTGCGCTGGGCAAAGCGCGCGTTGAGGGCCTCCCAGATCGAGTGAGCGTGAACAGTCAGGCGGAGATGATCGCGGGCAGGCAGCGGGCCGGCCGTATCCTGCAGGCGGGTGAGAACCACCCGCAGCATCCGTTCGGCGGCCAGGATCTGGGACTGGTTGGATTGCAGCGAACCCTCGGCTTGGTGGCGCCATCCGTCGAGTGCGGCCTCCAGGCTGGCGGTGCGCCGGCTCGCTTCAAAGTGACGACGGGCGGACAGTGCAATATCCATGGGTTAACTTCGCGATGCGGGCAGGGACGGATCGTCGGCCCAGAGCGCGGGCGGGAAGGCGAAATGGTCCAGTCGATGGAGGAGCGCGCGGTGCAACTCCCCAACGGAGAAGTGCTGCTCGAAAGCGTTTCGCAGGGTCGCGATGGCAGGGCGCGCATGGCCTTGGCGGGTCAGGCCGAAGCCGAGGACGGCGCGGGCCGCGCCGGATTCGAAGAGACGCATGCAGAAGAGATTACGCAGGAGGCCAAGGCGGGGCGCTTCGTCTTCGCTGGACGGGATGGCATCGAAAATCACGAAGGGGCGGATCACGTTCGGCGGCACGTTGAGAAGGCGGTGTGCCAGCTCTTCAAAGCGGATCGGTGTACCGGGCTCGAAGTATCGATAGGCGAGCTGGGATTCGCGTTGATCGCCGCAATCCAGCACCGCTTCGCCGCGGGAGTCGAGGCGGAACACCCCACAGAGATACAGCACAGCGGGGAACTCCGACGGGGTTGCGCCCAGTTCAGCCTGCAGTTGGAGCCCCTCGATCAGATAGCCGCGCTTCATGCCGTACTGCCACTCTCGGTCCGGTTCTATCACGGAGAGTCCTTCGAGCACATCGCGCTGCCCGCTGCGCAGCGCCGCGCGAATGACGCCCGTGGAACGGGATGCGAGGGCCTTCAGGAAGACGGGATCGGTGGATTGGCCGGTGATCGGAACGTCCTCGCCGAAGGCGACGAGTGCGGCCTGGAGATAGCGCGCGGTCTCCCGTTCGGCGGATTGCACCGGCGCCGAGCGATAGAAGAACCCGGTGTCCGCCGCGGCGGCGTATTCCCACGGGACCGCGGCCGCGGGGCTGGACTCGAAACGCAGGCGCGTGCCCTGCCCGCTGCTCTGCTGCAGGAAAGGCGTGGCGATGGTGGCGAGTTCGTGGATGCGCTTGGGCCAGTCGCGGATTTCCAGAAGGGCGTGAATGTCGTTGTGGAACCAGCGGGGACCGGTGTGCTGGAAGCGGCCGCCACCGCGGGAAACGAGCTGGAACGCAAGCGAAAACGTGCGGCCGGAGGCGGCGAAGGAGAACGTCCACTCGTCCACGGGTGCGATCAACGGGCGCCTATCAATCGCCGGTCCACCGGCATGGCGGGACAGCATGGTGGCGCGGCGGGCAAGCGCTTTGCTGCCGGCTTCGTTGGCGGCTTCGCTGGCGGCGCGAAGGTGCGTTGCCGCATCGTCCGGGTACAGATGAGCTTGCGCCAGATGGTGGCGGGCGAGCCAGGCGCCCGGTGGAAGCGGAGCGCTGGCGGGAAGGGTGGACGCGGCTCTTGCCAGCTCTCCATCTGCAATGAGCCACTCGGTTCGTTCAAGATCAGAGATGGCTTCGAGTGCGGGGCAGTGCGGAAAGTGGGGGACCGGCGCGTCAGGCGGGACGGACTGTCTGGGGCTCAGTGCGCGGATCGCGCGCTGGCGCCAGACTTCTACCAGTTCGGCACGGGGGCCAATGAGAGCCAGGAGTTTCCCGGCGCGCTCATCCAGCCCGAAGAAGCGGCAGGCATTCGCGAGGGCAATGGTCTGGACGACCGCGATGGCGCCCGTGATGCTCTCCGGATCGCGAGGGAAGGCCGATCGGATGCGGCGATGCCACCGCGAGCCGTTTGGCAGCCGGCGGGAGGTCTGACCGAAGGGAACCAGCGCCGCCAGCCGTTCATCGCTCGACAGGCCGCGAAGCTCGTCGAAGAAGCGGTCCGGATTCTTCATTCGGCCGTGGGCGAGAGCGGTGGCGAACAGGCGGGCGCGGATGGGTGCCGGGCCGGCGAGCGTCTGGAGCGGCCGCCCTAATTGAACGGCGAGTTCGGCGCACTCCAGGGGGAGTAGGGGATCTTTGGGCGGCCTGGGTAGAACGCGGCGAGCCTGCGCCGGGTTCCCCGCGGCCAGCCAGAAGCGGGCGAGGAGCAGCGTGGTGCGCATGGCGCCATTCGTGGCGGCGCCGTAGAGCCGCGTGGCCTCCGTGGCTTGCGGCGCGGCGGTGGCTAGATCCACGCGCAGCGTGGCTAGTTCGATTTGAAGATCGTGCCAGGCCGCCATCGCGTGTTCATACCCCGTCGTCGCCGGCGCGGCCTTAAGGAACCCTTCCGCCGCGTCGGCCTCGCCCAGATCAATGGCCAGTGCCGCACGCGACAGCCAGTATTGAAAGCGGAAGGCGCCCGCATCGGGGTCGGAGTCGGGAATCCGTTGCTCGACGGCCTGCGTTAGGGCGTGCCATTCGCGCCACCGGCCCGTGGCGCGCAGAAGCACCGCGGCCCGCCAGAAGCACTGCACGCGGTCGCGGGAGAACGGGCCGGTGGCGGGTAGTTCCCAGAGCGCTTCGACAAAGGTGGAGATCGCCTTCTGCAGGTTCCCCGTACGCAGGTGGAACAGCGCGGCGCGGTAGAGGATGTGGCCCGCCGGGAACTCCGTGGAGCGGAGTTCCTTCGAAAGCGCAAGGGCGGGGGCGACGTCGCGGGCGTCGGTAGGGAGGCCCAGAAAGATTCGTTCGTAGCTGGCTCGCAGCGCGAGCATGCGGGCCAGGAGTTGGAGCGGCTTGGGGAGGCGGAGCGCACGGAGAACCGTCGGTCTCAGGAAACGGCGGCGAACGATGATGCCATGCGCCTGGTGGACGAGTGACCATTCGGCGGCGCCAAGGTGGGCATGGACGGACGGCTTCGAAAGCCCCAGCCAGTGTTCGGCAAGCTTGCTGATCTGATTTGCCGCTGCCGTCGAATCCCGCCCCCGCCGGATACTGTTGGAGATGGCCTCGACAGCGACGAGGAATCGGGCGCGGGCGACAACATCCGGGCTCACGATCGGGACGCCTCGGGTATGTGTCAGCGGCCGGCCCGTGTCGTCCAGAAAGTCGTTGGTCAGGATCAGCGCGCCGAGCAGGCCCCGGCTTTCGGTGGACCCGAAGCGCGGATGGGCTTCGAGTTTGTGCCATGCCGCACCGGCCGGAGCGCCTTGGCGCTGAAACGAGTGGAAAACAGCCTCAATCCGGCACCGCACGAACTCGGCGGGATTCGCCTTCGCCCGGACCCGCCAGTACTTCTCGGCTGCACGCTGCAGCAGCGAGTGAAGCCGCGCGTTTTGCCGGAGCAGCCTCCGCATGGGCCCGACGACTTCGGGCTGCAGTTGAATGGTTTGCGACGCTTCGTTGTAGGAGATCCAACTGGGGTTGCTGGCGTAGCGGAGCAGATCGTTCCAGAGGGTCTGCCATTGGCCGAACCTGCCCGGCGGCCAGGGCCGGCGCGCGGCGTACCGTTTGGCGAGATCGGCGGGGAACGTGTTGGCGTCGTCGCGAGAGGTGTCGTCCAGAAGCGGGGAGAGCACAGCCGCGGCGAAATCGGACGTCAGTTCCCGGGGAACGACGGCATAGCGCACCAGCCAGCGGACGGCTTCGTCCGGGATGCGGAGGATCACGCGGTCGAGCAGGTAGATGAAATCATCTGGCGGTGCTTCACGGACTTCCTTGACCGACAGCCCGCCGGGCGACTCGTATAGTTCGGCGAACAGGCCGAGCGAGAAGGGGTTGCCCTTGCTTTTCTTGGCGATCGCGCTGGTGAGTGGGCCGGCGGGCAGATGGCGAAGCTCTGACAGGAAGCGGACCGATTCCGCGGGGGTGAATCTGCCGACGGCGGTCGCGGATGCGCCCGGAAGGCCGCTGATGTCATAACGGCCCGAAAGAAGCAGACGCAGGCGCGGGCACCCGGTGCGGATGGAGGTGAGCAGCGTGAGTAGACTGGTAAACGCTTCCCTTCGATGAATGAGCGGCTCTTCGCACGTATCGAACACCAGCAGGACCGGGTGGGCCCCGATCCCGGCGCGGAACATCGCCTCGACGCTCGCCGCTCGAGCGTCAACGGCGGCCGCCTGCGTCGGGGAGAGCGGATCCGGCGAGTTGAGCAGGGGCACCAGATCCTTGAAGCTCATCACGAGGGAATCGAACGGGTTGTTGGGGAACTGCGGGGAAAGTTGCCGCGCAAGCGGCAGAAGCGTCAGCCATGGTCGGGCGGCGAAGGCGTTGATGTTCAGGAAATCGAAATCAATACGCGCGACGGCGATCGGCTCGCGGCCCTCGCCACGCGGGATGCAATGGCGGGCGATGAGCCAGCGGACGAACATCGTCTTGCCGCTGCCCCCTTTGCCGTAGAGGCGAAGGACCCAATCGGTCGGGTGGGTCCAGAAAGCCTGGAATGCCGTCGTGAGTTCGTCGCGGACCAGATAAGAGGCGGATCGATAGTAGTCGTCGGCGAACAGGGTGCGGGCGCGCAGATACTCGTCGTAGCGGAGTGAAGTCTCGCGGAGTTCCGGGGACAGTACCGGCGCGCGGGCGCGGAGTATCTCGAGGAGCATCGAGCAGGCGGGAATGTCGAAGCGGAGGTCGGCTTCGGCATACAGCGCTTTCCACGTGGCGAGGGCGGCGGACGGATTGGCAAAGAGTTGGAGCGTCACGGCGCCGAGGGCATCATTGCGCGCCTCGAAGCGGGGATAGAGTTGGGTGGCGATCGTGGCGAGTGTAGCGGGAGATTGGTTGGCGAGAACCGTCTTGCGTTCGGTGTCGCCAAGGGCGTATCGGCCGTCGCCAATGGGGATGAGTCCCGGGAGAAATTCGAGCGGCGGGTCGTTGCCGCTCTCGTTCGCCACGGCGTAATCTTCCGCCGTGAAGCTCCGCATCAGGGCGGCCGCAACGGACACGGGAGCCGTTGCCAGGATATCGTCGTGTGAGGCGCCGCCCTGCAGCCGCGCAAGTAGATCCCCTTTCGCCATGGCTACGACATGTCCTCCAGAATCTCTCGGCACTTGGCGACGAAGAACCGGGGCGGGCGGGGCTTCTGCATAGGCGCGACGAGATACGCTTCGAGCGTTTCGAGCTTGCCGGGGGCAACCGACTGGAACCAGTCGCGCGTCAGCTCCTTGAGCTCCTCGGAAGGAAAGGGTTGCAGATGGATCTCCGACCAGCTCCCGGACGGGGCGTGGGTGTCGAGGAGGGTCTTGTTCGCGCAGGCGACGATGAGCCGGAGATTGGGATCCACCGGGTTGTTGGCGAGATCGCGGAAGAAGTAGCGGAATACCGTCTCGGCGTCCGTGGCGATCGAGGCCGATAGTTCGGAGGCGCCGAGGTGATCCAGAATGAGGACCGTAGCGGGCTGGCCCTCGGGAGGGCGCAATGCCTCGAGTGTGTGCCGGATTGCGTCCGGCAGGCGGCCGGAGGCGACGAGATCGCCGGAGAGTATGCGGTCCATTTCCGCAACCCGCGCCGAGGGAAGGGGTGGCCCGAGAATCGGTTCGTCGCCGCCGTGGATGAGCGCGCGCAGGGCGTCCGACCAGTTTTTGTATTTGGGGAGTTCCAGGTAGAGGACGGCGTGGCCCTGGTAGGCGATGCAGCGAAGGCACGACCGCAGGAACCAACTCTTGCCATTTTCCGAGTCCCCGATGACGGCTTGAGCCCGATTGGCGGTGAGCGCGGAGATCAGTTGGCGGCGCGGCTGCACGCGGTCGACGAACGTGTGTGCTTCATCGCGCTTGGCGAGCGTGTCGAGATGAGCCGCTACCGTCGCCGGGGCGGGTGGGATGAGAGGCGCCGGCGTGGACGTGACCGTAAGGGCGGGGTAGAACGAGGCGCGGGTCTCGTCCCCAAGCCGCGCGCGTGCGCTCGCCAGTGCCTGATCCACCGGTGCGCCAAGGGCCAACTCGGCGTAGAAGTGGCCCGCGAGCCTCCCGGCCTCATGCCCTTGTATGTTTCCCGTCATCGCCAGCAGCGCGTCGGCCGCGGCTCGGGTGCAGAACGCGTTCACGAAGGAATCCGCGGCGGCGGCGGCTTCCTGCGTTCGACAGGCGTTGAGATACACCAGTTGCAGTGCCCAGGGCTCGTTTGCGAAGAACTGGCCGGCCGCCGCCGCCGTCCATCCACCGGCGAGCGAGCCCAGTTGGAGCGCTGGAGGATCGTCGTAGGCGTGCCCGGCGAAGTGAAGAATGTGTGGTTCGAATTCGGAGATCCGTTTCTGGAGATCGGCCAGCGGATTCTTCGAGCTGGCGGCATGGAACACTTCGATATCGAAGAGGTGGGCGTATGCTTTGAGCTGGTGCCGGAGTTCTCGAATCTCGCTGCGGGCCGCGATGGCCGCGCTGTCGGTGCCGGAGATCGCGAACAGTCGGATCGGCGGCCGCGGTGTCCGGCGGGCCTCGTCGAGTTCCACGGACGCCGCGCGCACGAACGTGCAGGCACGCTGCGTGAAGAGTGGGGCTCCTTCGTGGCGGGCGATCTCCCACGGGAGGGAGCGGAGTTCGGCTCTCCGAATGTCGAGCGATACGCGGAGGATCGGCTCATCCCCCAGCCGGGTCTTTGTCCAGCGGCGGTTGGCGCGCAGCACTCCTTCGCGGGCCGTTAGGAAGGATTCGCCGGCAGGGCCGGTGGTGAGCAGTGCGCCGAGCGAATCGCCGAGCCTGCGGAGTTCGGCGAGTTCGGCGGCAGGGTTCGCCATAATGGCTGCGGCTTCCGGGACGGGCCCCAGCGGCGACTCTGCGTCGCCGCAGACCAGCGTGTTCCGGTCCGTGATGACGAGTTCGACCTTCGTGATCCTCATTGGAACGCCCGGAGGACGTGTGGACCGTCGGGCGGAACCTGCCGGATACCGCTTTCGTTGTAAAAGGAGACTTCAAGAGCCGGACCGTCGAAGTCGAGCACTGTGAAGCCCATCGTCGCGTAGTGGCCGTGCCACTTCTTGATCGAGTCCTGCCAGCGGAAGCGAGTCACGGCGTCGAGCGGGTGATCTTTGTAGCTGGCCGGCACGCCGCCGTGCCCGGTCAGGCAGCAGTACTCCACTCTGGTCCACGGCTTGTAAACCGCGCAATCGTGTTCGTGGCCCCAGAACCAGGCCTTCACAAGGCCGGCGTAGATCATCGGGCGCAACTGCGCGACCATTTCGTGAGAGTGCAGGTCGAATGCCCCGCCGGGAGTGTTGAAGGGCTGATGGTGCGTCAGCAGTATCCCGGCCTTCTCAGGATTCTCCCGCCGGATCTGGGTGGCAATCGTCGCCTGCTCTCCCGCCAGGCGTCCACGGGCACCCTGCAGATCGGGCGGGTCAAAGGCGGAATCGAGGCCAAGGATCTGCCAGTGCGTGTTCTCCAGTACGAACCAGGCGGCGCCCTGCTGAGCGGACAGGACTGGGGCGGCCAGCATCGTCGAGAAGTAGTCGGCTCCGCCGCTGTACACGTCGTGGTTGCCCGCAATATTCCAGGAGCGGCCAGGGGCGCCCGGCCAGTACGGCAGCACCCGGCTCCGATACTCCTCGGCAAAGCCGGCGAAGTACACATCGCCCAGATGCACGACGTGGCCTTCCCGATCGGGCGCGGCCGCAAGAACCGCCCGGATGCTGTTCGCCAGCGTCTGGGCGCGAGGGACGCCGCTGCCCCAGTCGCCAAAGAGGACAACGCGGGACTTGTCGGCCATCGTAGCGCGCGCGGGCTTATCGGGGAAGGCGGGAGCCTGGGACGCTGCCGCCACGAGGCGCGCGTACAGGTAGCCGGCCGCGTAGCGCGGGTCTCCTTCCTCGAACGGGGTAAGGCCGAGGCCTTTCAGCGGCGCCTTCAGGTGCGGCGGCAGTTCGATATCCGACACCGCCACGAAGTCGTCTTCGGCGAGGCCGAGAGCGGCCGGCGACTGGACTTCATTGGTGGCGAGATAGGCGGTCTCCAGGGCGATCTGGAGCAGGCTCAAATGACGGTCGCAGGGGATGTAAACCAGGTTGGTGTCGGCAGGGTTGGTTTGGGTTGCGGCAAGAGTCTCCGCGGCCGCGCGGAGTTGCGTGGGTGTAAGGTCGTGTCTACCGGCCGCGGCACCGGCCTCCGCGGCAAGGTGGGTGGCCAGGAATTGGCGTTGGGACTCGAGGAATTGGGCGTGAAGAAGATCGCGAATCATAGCGGATCCATTGACCGGATAGTGTTTGTATCAGGGGAATCATAACTGAATCGGATGCGGTGGGTAAGGCAGGTACATTGGGCCAGCCCCCTCTCGGTGGGTCGAAACGAAGCGTGGGCCCGGTCGTCCAACCCGGCTATCCCAGCGGCCATTCGATCGCCCAATGGGTCGCCGTCTCGCCCGTGATCACGGCGCCCGATCGCAGATTGAAGCGGAGCGATCCTTCGTTCGATTTCGCAACGCTCGCTCGCATCGGCTTTCCGGCCGCGTGGGCGGCAGTGACAAGCAGACTGACCACCGCCGTACCCAGTCCCTTGCCGCGGGCATCCGGGGCAAACGCCAGGTCGACGATGCGCTGCTCCCCTTCCTGGTCATATAGCCAGACATACCCCGAAGGCACCGCCGATGCCTCGATGATCTTCAATCCCCCAGCGCCGTACTGGGCGGAATACCCGGCCCGCCACCCGTCGAACTGCGTCTGCAGCAGTTGGGTGCGGAGAAGGGAATCGGGCAGGAACTGCAGCTCCAATGCAGGTCCGGCGGCCGTGAACACCTCGAAGAGGAAATCACGGTCGCCGGGGACGGCCGCGCGGAGTTGAATCGCGAGATTCACTTGGCCCGATGCCGATGCTCTATGAGCGGGAAGGGTAAATGCCTTCGAGCGCGATGATGTAGTTGCACGCCAGGTACGGCTGCCGGTTTTCGTGTGGGAAATTCCCCCCGGCCTCGCCGGCGCTCACCCCGCCCAGCGTGGCATCGGCCGTCGTCGGCGAGTCATAGTTGTTCCCTGCTGCTAGGATGTTGCCTCCGGGCCGGGTTTGGGAGCCGCTCTCATTTCGTGCGGCCACTTTCACCGGGTGGCTGTGCGCCGCCATCTGATTGGCGGAAAGCGGCACCGTCTCCGTTCCGCCTACTTGCCCCAGGACGTAAGGGGACCGGCCGGGCCCGGGGCTGGCGCCAACGTGCACCGGGGCGCGCCCACGCAGGTCCGGCAGCGCAAACGTCACCTGGCCGTCGCCGCCATAGGTCGTGCCGATCAGCGAGAAAAGCGCCTCATTCCCGGCGATGGTAAGCAGTGCCCCGTTGCAGAACGACCAGCCCCGCGGCGCGAAGTTTCCGCCGAAGAGAATGATTTGGCCAATGTATGGATCGCTCATTTTCTATTCCTTCGGTATAACTAGTTGCGCGGGGGGAAGATGCCGACCAAGGCGATGATATAGTTCACCGCCAGGAAAGGCTGCCGGTTCTCATGCGGCTGGTTGCCACCCGCCGTGCCAACGGACACTCCACCCAGCGCCGCGTCCGCCGTGGAAGGCGAATCATAGATACTGGCCGCGCCGAGGACGTTGCCGCCTGGCCGGTTCTGGGGTGCGTTCGCTTCGTTGGAAACCGCGATCGACACCGCATGCGTGTGGCTGGGGATTTCGTTCGCCACAAGCGTGTGGGTCTCCTGTCCACCGGCCTGGCCTTCGACGTAGTTGCTCAGTCCGAGGCCCTGGCCCATGCCAATCGGAACCCGCCCGCGCAGGTCAGGCAGGGCAAACGTTACCTTGCCGTCGCCCCCGTACATCGTTCCAAGAAGCGAAAAGAGCGCCGTGTTTTGCGCAATCGGCAGCAGGCTGCCATCGCAGAAAGCCCAGCCCTTGGGCGGGAAATTGCCGCCAAATATCATGATTTGCCCGATAAACGGTTCAGCCATTGTGTTCTCCCATATCTCGTCAACTCTGGGCCGTTGCGTTGCGCCCCCGCATCGCTAGCCGGCTGCTAGATGCCGGCTGCCACCACGAAACAATACAGGACCTGTGCCCTCCGATTCAAGTGGTATTTTTCCCGGTCCTTGGAATTTTCTGCGCGGGCGTGCGGGGCCTCGAAGCAGCGCGTTATCTGTGGTACATTCACTGTCTGGATCGAGTAGATCACTTGACCACTTTTCCGGGGAGACCCATGGGTACATCAGATCGTTTGTCCGCCCGCCCTGCCGCTTTGCGCGCAGGCGCTGCATTGGCCGCGCTGCTTTTCGCGCCCTCCGCGTTTGCCGCCTGTACTGGCACGGCCACGTCGGCGACTTGCACCTCGACGCATGCCACGAACAACCTGACGGTGGTCGCTGGGGTGGTTCCGCAAAAGGCCACTGTCTACCCCTCCAGCAATGTCGTGTCCGGTATGTCGGGGACGATTAGCTCCGTCCAGGTCCGGCTGAACGGACTGACGCATACGGACCCCGACGACCTCGACATGCTGCTCGTGGCTCCGGATGGACGCTCGTTCGTGTTCTGGTCCGATATCGGCGGTGTGCGCGGGACCAACAATGTCTGCCCCACGGCTCCTTTCGCCTGTTCGATCAACAACTTCACCATTACGGTATCCGACTCCGGTTCCACCCTTTTGCCGGATGGCAACGGGGGGGCTGGGCAGGATGCGCGCGTCCTGGTGAACAATACGACCTACAAACCCGCGAACAATGGCGTTGGCGCTGATCCGTTTCCCGATTCCGGCGTCACGGTATCCGCGGCGAATTCGGCAGCGAATTCTCCGACTGCTGCCGGCCTCGGCGGAACCGCAACATTTACCTCCAGCTTCGGCGGGTCGGGGAACATAAATGGCGAATGGAAGCTCTACATTGCACTCGACAGCTGCTGCGGCCCAACCGGGAGCGATCCGGGATCGCTCGCCAGTTGGAGCCTCATTCTAACGACGAATGTCGCCAGCGCCGCCACCACTACTTCCCTCACCAGCTCGGTGAACCCGAGTTTTGTGGGGAATAACGTCACGATCACCGCGACGGTCTCCGCCGCCGGTAACCCGGTGACGCTGGGCACGGTGAGCTTCTTTTCCGGCGCGCAGGCGCTGCAGACCAATGTTCCCCTGAATGGCTCCGGTCAGGCCTCGTTCACCACCTCGGCTTTGGCGGAAGGCTCCCACATCATCACCGCGAACTATAGCGGCGCAACGGGTTTCGGCGCTTCCTCCGGAACGCTCACGCAGGTCGTCGATCGCCCGACGACGGTGAGCGGCAACACCTTCTGCAACGTCGGTCCCATCACGATTCCGAACACGATCAATGCATCGGGCACGCCGTATCCATCGAAGCTCTTCGTCACCGGGCTGTCTGGTACCACGCAAAAGGTCACGATGAATCTGAACGGCTTTACACACCCGGTGCCGGAGGATGTGGATCTACTGCTGGTCTCGCCGGCCGGTCAGAAGTATGTGCCATTCGCCTCCGTAGCCGGCATCGTTGGAGTGAGCAACATCAACCTTACCCTGGATGATGCGGCGGCCAGCCTGATGCCGAGCACCGGATCCCTGGCCGGCGGCACGTACCGGCCAAGCGCATTCGCGAATGCGACTTTCCCGTCGCCGGCGCCCGCTGGCCCCTATCAGTTCGCGGCGTCGCAGGGCGCGGCGACCTTCATCAGCACCTTCTCCGGCGCCAGCCCGAACGGAACATGGCAACTGTTCGCCTCCTCGCACGGTGCGGGCACCGCCGGGGCGCGCCAGTTTGGCGGCGGCTGGTGTTTGAACTTCACCACATCCAGTGATCCGGCGACGACTACCACGCCTTTTGTGAGCCCGACGCCTTCGGCCGTGAACCAGCCGGTGACGGTGTCGGCGCTGGTGGCCAATGCGAGTAACGGCGCTCCCGTAAATGCGCTCGGGACGGTGAACTTTACGGAAGGAAACACGCCGCTCGCCGGGCCGCTCAACCTCGGTTCGAACGGCGTGGCCTCTTTCACGAAATCCGATTTCACACAGGGCGCGCACTTCCTGACGGCCAACTACAATGGCTCTCCCGGGAACTTCGGCGTCTCCAATGGCTCCGTGCTCCACTACGTTGACGCCCCAACGACCAACCCAAGTGCCCTGCGCTTCTGCAATACCAGCGCGGTGACGTTTCCGAATTCGATCAATGCGTCCGGCTCGCCCTATCCCACACGGGTTCTGGTGAATGGCCTGCCGGGGACAGTCAACAACGTGACCGTCGAATTGAATGGTTTAAGCCATCAGTTCCCGGACGATATGGACATGATGCTATCCGGGCCGAATGGGAATAGCCTCGTCCTATTTTCGGATGTGGGCGGCGGAAGTCCCATCAGCGGGCTGAATCTTGTGCTGGACAGTTCAGCGTCGTCCGCCCTTCCCGACAGTACCTCGCTGACTTCCGGAACCTTCCGGCCCACCGACTTCCAGGCTTCCCTGGACACCTTCGCCGCGCCAGCGCCAACCACGAACGTTTTCAGCGCCAGCACCGCGGACCTTGGCACGGTCTTTAACAACATCAATCCCAACGGCATATGGACGCTCTTTACGACCAACGACAGTGCCGGCTCCCAGGGCGGCGGGTCCTTGGCCAACGGCTGGTGCCTGAACTTCACAATGAACAACCCGGATCTGACCATTTCCAAGACCCATTCCGGAAACTTCACCCAAGGACAAGTGGGCGCGCAGTATTCCGTCGTCGTTGGAAACAGTGGGCCGGGTACGACAGCCGGGACCGTGACGGTCGTCGACAACCCGCCGCCAGGACTCACCGTTACGGCGATGTCCGGTTCCGGGTGGAACTGCACGGTCAGCAACCGGACCTGCACGACCAGTGCGCCACTGGAGGCTGGCGCCACCTTCCCGCCGATCGCAGTGACCGTTAGTGTCGCCACGAATGCATCCTCGCCGCTCGTGAACTCGGCCACGGTCTCCGCCTCCTTTGATCCGGGCAGCGGCGGGAATAACACGGCAACCGATTCCACGATCATCGTCCAGGTGTCGGACCTCACCCTCACAAAGTCAGCCTCTTCGGCCTTCTCCCAGGGCGGCAATGCGGCATTCTCGCTCGTCGTCAACAACACCGGCTCGGGAGCCACCAGCGGCGCCTACACCATCAGTGACAATCTGCCGACGGGCCTGACGTTGCTCGGTACGCCCACCGGTTCGGGCTGGGATTGCTCGGCTTCCACTTCCAACTTTGCCAGTTGCGTACGCACGGCCTCCATCGCGCCGGGTGCATCCGCTCCAGCGGTGACCGTGAGTGTCAGTGTCGCGTCCAACGCACCGGCTTCGATAACGAATACGGCGACTGTCGCCGGTGGCGGGGAATTGAACACCAGTAATAACTCTGGATCGGTAGTCGTTTCGGTTACGGCGCTGACGCCGGTTACCATCACCGTTCCGGCCGGCGTCTCGTTCGCGTTGAACAGTGTGAACTATACGGGAACCCAGACGGTAAGTCTGCCTCCGGGGCAGTACGTGTTGTCGACGACAACCCCGCAGCAGCTCGGCCCCGGCACACGGGCCGAATTCGTGAACTGGTCCAATGGCCTCGCCATTGTCCACATCCTCAACGTGACCTCGTCGCCACTCTCGATTACCGGTAACTTCAAGACCCAGCATCAACTGACGATGGTTGCTGGTGCCGGCGGCAATGTGACCCCGGCCAGCGGCACATTCTTCGACGCGGGTACGGTGGTGAACGTCAGCGCCACGCCGCTGGTCGGCTTCAGCTTCGCGAATTGGACAGGGCCGGTGGCGACCCCGAACGCAGCGGCGACCACCGTGACGATGTCGGCTCCGGCGACGGTGACCGCGAACTTCACCTCCTTGACCGGCGTAACGGTGAACGTGCCGGCCGGCGTTTCGTTCACGTTGAACGGCGTGACCTACACCGGATCACAGACCGTAAATCTGGCGCCGGGTACCTACGTGCTGTCCACCTCATCTCCGCAATCGCTGGGAGTGGGAACGCGGGCGCAATTCTCCAGTTGGTCCGACGGCGGCCCGATCATGCACCCTATCACCGTGGGAAATACAGCGCTGCTCATCGTCGGCAATTTTGCTATCCAACACCAATTGACCACCGTGGCCGGGCCCGGCGGAACCGTCACCCCGGCCAGCGGATTCTTTGACGCCGGTTCCCTGGTGCCCGTCACCGCCACCCCAAACAGCGGCTTTGTCTTTGCCGGTTGGACGGGCCCCGTCTTGAGCTCCAGCACGGCCAGCACGAGTGTCACCATGTCCGGGCCCGTCACGGTCTCGGCATCCTTCACCGCCGCCGCCACCACCTTGAACGCCGCCATCGCCGGTAAGTCCGGCCCAGCCAATGCCAGGGTCTGGAGTGTCGCAATTCAGAATACCGGCGCCGGGGCGGCGGTCAATGCGCAGTTGAATGCCCTGACGCTCACCCAGACGTTCGGCCCCGCTTGTTCGCCGGTGGTACTGACGGCGCTGCCGGCTGTGGCCGGTACGCTCGCTCCCGCCACGTCAGCCGTCGTTCCCGTTACCATTAATTTCTCGGCGTGCGCGGTAACATCCAGGTTCCGCGTCGGCCTTGGATACAGCGCCAACAGTGGCAGCACCACTGGCGCCAGAACAATTACAAATCAGTTCCAGTAAGCAATTCGGAGGAAACATGAATTGGAAACCACTTCAACTATTGGCGGCCGCGGCGATTCTCGCTGTCTCGCTGCCGGCGGCTACGCTCACCCTCACCCCGGACACCATCTCCGGTGCCCCCGGCACCACTGTCGGCTGGGGCTTCTCGCTCGATAACACCACAGCGGACTGGATCGTCATCAACAGTGTGACCGCCACCGGCTTCAATCCGGCCTTCGGCACCTTCACCGAGTTTGCCGCAACGAACTTCATCGTCGTCGCGCCCAACTCCCTCTTCTCGGAGGCCTTCAACCTCCCGCTTCTCCAGGGATTCGGCCAGTTTGACATCGCCCCCGGCGTAACCCCCGGAGACTCCACCACCGGCTCATTCCTGGTCGGCTTTGACCGCTACAGCTCGGATCCCCTCCTCGACGGCGGCATCGGATTTATCGACGGCCTCGGCACCTTCGAAGTCCCGTTTGCTCGCGTGAACGCCGCGGCCGCTGACCCCATTCCCGAGCCGGCCACCGTCGCCCTGACGGGCGCCACCCTCGTTGCGCTGCTCGCCTTCCGCCGGCGCAACTGAGCAATCTCCTCCACCTGTGCGGGGCCTTGCCCTTACCGCATCGCCCCGCCACTGGTCAACTCATCGTTCTCCAACACCCGCACCCCCACCACCCGTGAAGTAAAAACCCGCCTCTCCCCCAGCCGCAACTCCATCCGCATCCCCGGCGCTACATACTGCTCCCACGTCCCGCCCGTGGCCATCACCGTGCCAACTCCCCGCGCCTCCACCATCTCCGGGCAGTGCGCCGGATGCCCCGTCACAAATACCCGCCCCGCCTCCCCTACCCGGATCCGGTACACCGAGTTGAGCGTGCTCACCTCCACCTCTGCTCCTTCCCCAAGCCCCCGCAGGTCCACCCCGCCCGTGACACCCCCCGGCCCCACCGCCCCCCCGTCCCCAAACCCCGGCGTGCTGATGGTTTCCATCCCAACCGGCCGTGACCCCCATCCCCACGGGAAGCGAAAGCGCATACACCCTTACAGGCGCGTTTCCTCCGCCGGAAAGCTCACCCCATCCCTACCCCCGCGTCCAACGCACCCGGTAGTCGTCCCGCTCCAGTAACTCGATCCCCAATCCCGGCCCCTCCGGCAGGTCGAAATACCCATCCCGCGGCCCCGCCAGCTCCCCCACCACCGGCACATACTCATCCGCATAGTGCCGTCGCACCGATTCCGCGATCATCAGGTTCGGCGCCGCCGCCGCCAGGTGCATCGTCGCCGCATGCAGTACCGGCCCCCCGCAGTTATGCGGCGCCACCGGTAGATAATGTACCGCTCCCAGGTCGGCTATCTTCCGCGCCTGCGTCAACCCGCCGCACCATGCCACGTCCGGCATCACCACCCGTGCCGCCCCATTCGCCAGCAGCTCCCGGTACTGCCACGTCGTCATCAGCCGCTCGCTGATCGTCAGCGGCAGCCGCGTCGCCGACGCCAACTCCCGGTAGGCCGCCATATTGTCCTGCCCCAGCATCTCTTCCAGCCACATCGGCGCGTACTCCTCGCACGCCTGCGCAATCCGGATCGCGCTCGGCAGGTTCCAATACCCGTGGAACTCCATCGCCACATCCATCTCCCCGCCGAACCGCTCTTTGATCAGCCGCAGCGGCCGCAACCCCTCCCGCATCTGCGCCGCCGTAATATACTGCCCGCCCGTCTCCTTCGCAATCGGGTCGAACGGCCAGATCTTCATCCCCCGTATCCCCGATTCCAACAGGCTCTCGGCCAGCCGTACCGGCTCTTCCAGAAACGAAATGTGGTCGTAGCAGGTGTTGTAGGTCCGGATCCGATCCCGCGTCGCCCCGCCCAGTAGCTCATACACCGGTACCCCCAGCGCCTTCCCCTTCAGGTCCCACAGCGCCGTGTCCACCGCGCTCATCGCCCGCATCTCCGCCCCGGCCCACCCCGAATACGCCACCTCGTCGAACATCGACGCCCACAGCCCCTCTATCCGCCCCGCGTCCTGCCCCAATAGCCGCCCCGCCAGCCGCTCATGCACAATGGCCTCTTCTGCTCCGGGGTGTGGATACGTCTCCCCCAGGCCGAAGAGGCCATCGTCGGTATGGATTCGGACCCAGAGCCACCCGATCGGTCCCGCATGGACCGTGATCCCCCCAGGGATCCGCAGCGTCTCTATCGCCGTAATTCGCAAGCGCCAGAAACTTACATCGCCGCCGGCATCGGCAGGCTCGCCTTCGCCAGTGACCGCGTCAACAGCTCGATCGATTCCCGCTCCCCGAACGCTCGCGCAATCGAGATCTCCGTGATCAGCATCCGCCGCGCACAGTCCAGCATCTTCTTTTCCCGGAACGACAACGGCTTCGCCGTCTGCAGAATCACCAGCTCCTTGAAGACTTCCGCCAGGCCCATCAGCCCGCCCACTCGCATCTTCTCCGAGTTCTCTTTGAAGCGATCCTTCCAGTCCTGCGTCCGCTTCACATCACCCGTCGCCAGGAACGCCAGCACACGGTTTACTTCCGTCGCCTTCGTTACCTTTCGTAATCCCACATCACCCGCGTGGCTGAACGGAACCATCACCGTCATGCTGTTGTAGCTCAGCCGCAGAAGGTAGAACCGTTCCATCTGGGCCCCGAAGTTCCGGGTGCTTATGTTTTCAATCGTCCCAACACCATGGTTGGGATAAACTACCTTGTCGCCGATGTGAAAGGTCGTGCAGGGACCCATTGTTACACCTTCCGTGAGTTGTTAAATTGACTACACCAGAGCGTAAGCCCATAGTAGCCCTGGACTACATTTGTGTCAACACAAAATGCCCCGATTTCTGGCCCAAAACCGCTTAGGAACTGAAATTTCCTGTTCCTGTCCGCCCGCTTTTCCACACCCTCACGTCTTAATCTTTCCCCCTCTGTCACCTCCGTCCGGTGGCCGGACGTACCCCAGATCAACCACCACCTGTTGCACGTGTTAACCCCCCTCCCGTCATCGGTTTGTAGTCTAAATTATTGATTCCTTTAAACCTTCCCCCCGCTCTTTTCCCCCTATTCGCCCACGGAGATGATCGCCATTCCCCCACCCGGCTCCCTCCGCCCCATCCCCACTCTCCGCCCGTCCCCTGGCGCCCGGAAAATTTTTCTTCTGCGATCTCAAAAATTCACTTTCTGGCGCCATTTGCCACCACTGGAAGTGGTATCGAAAGCACAATGTATTCAAAATCAATAGGATAGATAAGCACTAGTCAAAAGAGTCGGCCCTCGGCGCCGGGAATTCCACCGCCGAGGGCCCACTTCCTGCCACCTGCCTCAGGTGCTTACCGCAGATGCCGTTCGTACCACTCCAGATACCGCTCCATCCGGTCCCGCTGGAAGCTCGGTTTCCGGATCCCGTGGTTCTCCCCCGGATAGATCACCAGCCGCGTCTCCGTCCCCACGTTCTGCAACGCCTGGTACATCTGCTCGCTCCCCAGCAGCGGCACGTTGAAATCCTTGTCCCCGCACAGGAACAGCGTCGGCGTCCGGATCCGGTCCGCCTTCAGGAACGGATAGCTGATCTTCAACCACTTCTCCAATCCGTTCTTCCACGGCGGCCCGATCTCATTGTCGTACTGCCGGATGTACTGGTCGTGCCCGTAAAACGCCAGCGGAAACGACACGCCCGCCCCCGATGTCGCCGCCTTGAATCGCGTCGTCGTCGCGATCAGGTAGTTCGTCAGAATCCCCCCGTAGCTCCATCCCCCCACCCCAAGCCGCGCCGGGTCCGCAATCCCCATCCCCACCACATGGTCCACCCCCGCCAGCAGGTCCACCACCTCCAGGTTCCCCCCAACCCCCGCAAGCGGCACCGGGTACTGCGGCCCCCCCCCGCGCGATCCCCGGGAGTTCACGGTCAACACCCCAGACCCC